>JAJFHI010000281.1 GCA_021775715.1 Hyphomicrobiaceae bacterium
GCTGCCATTAAGACGTACTACTCGCTCGGCTTCTTGAACTCGGGCCAGTCGTTGATTTTCACTACCGGAATGACACTTGCGATGTATCTCGCGGCGCGCGGTGTATTTGCAGGTACGTACACGGTCGGTGACTTCGTCATGATTAATGCGCTGATGATCCAATTGCTGATGCCGCTCAACTTCATGGGCACGATCTACAGAGAAATCCGCCAGGGCATTGTCGACATTGAAACGATGTTTGCTGTGATCGGGCAAAAACCAGAGATCGTCGATAAACCAGGCGCGCCGCCGCTTGTCGTCGATAAAGGTTCCATCAAGTTCGATAAGGTTTCCTTCGCCTACGATCTCGAGCGCGTTATTCTTCATGACCTGTCCTTTGACGTGCCAGCGGGTCATATGGTTGCAATTGTTGGACCGTCAGGGGCGGGCAAATCAACCATCAGTCGAATCCTGTTTCGCTTCTACGACATCCAGTCAGGGGCTGTGACAATCGATGGCCAGGACGTTAGCGACGTAACGCAGGAGTCTCTGCGCCGTGCGATCGGCGTCGTGCCGCAGGACACGGTGCTCTTTAACGACACGATTGCTTACAACATTCGATATGGCCGACCTGACGCGACGGACGCCGAGGTGCGTGAAGCCACGGAGTTAGCTCAAATTTCCGAGCTCATTGAAACATTGCCGAACGGCTTTGATACGATGGTCGGCGAGCGCGGTTTGAAATTGTCGGGCGGTGAAAAGCAGCGCGTTGCCATTGCGCGGACGATCCTGAAAAACCCACCCATCTTGATTTTCGACGAGGCCACCAGCGCACTTGACAGTCACACGGAAAAAGAAGTCCAGGACGCCATGGAGCGAGTTGCGAAGGACCGCACGACGGTGGTGATCGCGCACCGTCTGTCGACAATCGTTCATGCTGATACGATTCTCGTGCTTGAGAAGGGCCGCGTCGCCGAGCGCGGCACGCATGCTGAATTGCTCCAGAAAGGCGGGCTCTATGCCAGCTTGTGGACACGTCAACGCCAAGCCGACAAGGCGCGTGAGGATCTTGCGCTGGCGCTCGAAGAAGCAGAGCGTGTTGGAATTGTTGAGGAGGGGTAGTAGTGGTCGCCTAATGCGGCCAGATGCTCCAGATAAAAAGCCCATAGGCCGACAGCAGGCCTAGACCTTCAAGCCGCCGCACGCGATGGCCGGTGATGGCAATCACCAGCAGGACTGCCGAGGCCGCCAGCATAACAAAAACGTCGAAGCTGGCGATGTCAGCTGGCACATCGACTGGCGCGGCAACACCGATGACGCCGCCGATCATCAAAGTATTATAAATATTGGAGCCGAGGATGCCGCCGATCGCCATGTCGCCGCGGCGCTGCAATGCGGCAAAGGTCACGGTCACAAGTTCTGGCAACGACGTTCCAAGGGCGACAATCGATACACCAATGACGGATTGGGAAACACCAAGTTTGTTGGCGATGGAGATCGCGGAGTGAACAAGAAAGTCGGCGCCGAGAACGATGCCGGCAAGGCCTGCGAACGAGAGCAGCAAAGGCAACGCAAGATTGCCGCCGTACCGTTCGTGCTGTGTTGAAGGTGGGCTGACCTGGGCGTTGAGCGCTTTCGGTTGGCCTTCGCCGAGAACCGCCATGCTCGTTTGCGCGTCGCGGATTGTGATCGTGATGTAGACGGCAAGCATAGCCAGCAACGAGCCACCGACGGCGCGGTCAAGTGGCCAGACCTGCGCGAGGACCGTAAAAAGAAGGGCGGAGGCAAACATAATCCAGCCATCGCGACGGGTGTCTGAATCATAAAGTTTAAAGGGCGCGATGGTGGCCGCGAAGCCGAGGACGAGGAATATGTTGGCAATGTTGGAGCCAACGAAGTTTCCAACAGCGATGCCGGGGGAGCCCGCATATGCGGCCTTGATGCTTGTGACCAATTCAGGCGCTGACGTGCCAAAGCCAAGCAGGACAATGCCAATGACCGCCATCGGAATGCGAAGGCGTTCGGCCACCTTTACAGCATTGCGCACCAGCATATCGCCGCCTGCAATCAGCAACGTAAAACCGACCAGCAGCCACAGATAATCGTTCAATTACGCCCCCAAATTGATGTGCTCGTCATGGTGTCCAATCGCCTATTTGCCCCACACCAGCCGACAACTGACACTGCTGCTTTATGCAGCCGTCGTGTCGAACGCCATCTCTTCATGTGTGTAGCCTTGGAGATAAAGCAAGGCCGTGAGGTCATTGTGAACAATTTGTGCAGCTGCTTCGGCCGCAACAATGGGCTTAGCACGGTAGGCCACGCCAACGCCTGCGGCGGTGATCATCGCGAGGTCATTGGCCCCATCTCCGACGCCAAGTGTTTCAATAAGTGGGATATTTCGTTCAACCGCAAATGTGTTGAGGGCGTCCAGCTTGGCTTGTTTACCTAAAATTGGAGGCACAACCGAGCCGGTCAAGACCCCGTCAGAAATTTCCAGAGTATTCGCCTGACTCGTATCAAACCCAATCGCAGTTGCGACGCGAGATGTAAAGAAGGTGAATCCGCCAGATACAAGCGCACAAAAGGCGCCGTGCTTCTTCATGGTTTGGACGAGCGGGCGGGCGCCGGGCATCAACTGAATGCGCTGTTCGAAGACGTCCGTTAGTTTCGACTCGGGCAACCCTTTCAACAATCCAACGCGTTCGTTGAGGGCAGCGTCAAAATCAAGCTCACCCCGCATTGCGCGTTCTGTGATGCCTGCGACATGAGCGCCGACACCGGCGAAATCTGCAATCTCATCGATGCACTCCTGCTGGATCATGGTGGAATCCATGTCGGCGATTAAAAGCCGCTTGCGGCGGCCTTCGGCGGGCAGGCAGTTGATATCAGCAGCGATTTCGCCGATTTGTTCTCTGGCGCTGCTTTTCAGCACTTCGACCGTTTCGAGGTCGGGAGCGTCCACGAAGAATTCGAATACACCGGGCCCAAGCTTTTTGACCGGGCTTATGGCGCCCAGAGCTGAGGCGGCAAGCCGCGCGTCCACTGTTGAGAATTGGGACCCGGATGACGGTGGGCAGATTATGGAAAGCGCGTAGTGGGGCATCGTGGCGGCCAAATGTTTGCTGAGAAGCGAATGTGATGTTTAAGAAGGAAGCATGACAGTACCTCCGCCGCTCCTCATTGCAGGTCCGACCGCATCGGGCAAGTCGTCGTATGCGCTAGAGCGGGCGGCGGAAACAAGTTCCGTCATTATCAATGCCGATAGCATGCAGATTTATGGCGATTTGGCAGTCATAACGGCGCGCCCGTCGCCTGAAGACCAGACCCGAGTGCCGCACGTCATGTATGGCCATGTGCCGCCGTCTCAGGCTTATTCCGTCGGTCATTGGCTGGACGATGTGCGCAAGGCGTTGGTGGATGCGAGGGCGGAAAAGCGCCGCCCGATCATCGTCGGCGGGACGGGCCTCTACTTCAAAGCGATGCTGGAGGGACTGTCGCCAGTTCCCGAAATTCCCGCGGATATTCGTGCCAGGTGGCGGGCAAAATCACAGACCGGTGCGGACGATCTCCACCGGCAATTGCAGGCCGTCGATCCCGAAATGGCGGCAAAGCTCAGGCCCACCGATCCGCAGCGGATCGTTCGCGCGTTGGAGGTGTTTGAAGCGACCGGACGATCACTGGCCTATTGGCAGCAAGTTCCGGGTGAGCCGGTAATGAAGCATGGGGATGTTGAAGCCGTAACCATCTCCAGGGACCGTGACCGCCTATACCAGCGCGCCGATGCCCGCCTTGAGGAGATGTTGGAGTCTGGTGCTCTGGATGAAGTGGCCCGGCTGATGTTGCAAAACCTCGACCCGACCCTGCCGGCGATGCGTGCGCTGGGGGTTCCGGCGCTGATGCAACTTGTGAGAGGTGAATTGAATCGGGCGGCAGCCTTGAATGCCGCCAAGCTGCAGACCCGGCATTACATAAAAAGACAGCTGACCTGGCTTCGACGTAATATGCGTGCGTGGAGTGATATAAATTTGTAATTATTGAAATGTTATAAACGTCTTTTATATTATTTTAGATAAGATATGCCATTGACATCTCTTGTGTCAGCGATAATTTCCGCTGATAGCCATATGGGCGTGTCGCGGCGGTGATCGGACACCGAATGCGTGCGCTTTGCTTTTGGCTGACGATTGAAGCTTTTAGGGAGAACGTGTGATGGCACGGCAAATGACGGGCGCTGAAATGGTGATCAAGGCCATGGCCGACCAGGGTGTCGAGCATGTCTTCGGCTATCCCGGCGGTGCGGTTCTTCCGATCTATGACGAGCTGTTCCAGCAGGAAGCAGTCCAGCACATCCTTGTGCGCCAGGAGGGCGGCGCGGTTCACGCAGCTGAAGGTTATGCGCGCTCAACCGGCAAAGTCGGCGTGGTGCTCGTGACGTCGGGACCGGGTGCAACAAATGCCGTGACAGGACTGACCGATGCGTTGATGGATTCCATTCCGGTTGTCTGCATTACGGGCCAGGTGCCATCGCACTTGATCGGCAGCGACGCATTCCAGGAGTGCGACACGGTTGGCATCACGCGTCCTTGCACCAAGCACAACTGGCTGGTGAAAGACGTCAATGATTTGTCGCGC
>JAJFHI010000282.1 GCA_021775715.1 Hyphomicrobiaceae bacterium
GACAGTGGCCATTGTGATGGCACACTGTGAGAAGTGTGAATGTGGAGTGCATAAGTCCCACCGAAAAACCCGCGACATCGCGTCGGGGAGGGAGGTGTGTGGCGGAGCGATACCACGAGCTTTTCGGCGGCGAACATGTCAGTGAATCGAGACGGCTCATGTCTCCACTGCCATGCTCGTTAGATACGGGCGGCGGTAAAGCGGGGTGCACCGCCGCCCGTTCCGAGCAGCACCCAAGAGGATGCCGCCCAAGCCCGGCGTGAACGGGCTTTGGCGCGGCATCCGAGTTGAGTCCCGCAGAACTCTGATGCCGGCAAACAAAAAAGAGGTTTGGTTCAGGCGGCCTAACTCGGGCAGCGGATGATCGCTGCGGAGGGGTTAGACGGCGCGGATGTGTGATGTGAAATGATGAGTTCGTTTCCCCCCGAACTCGAAACACGCAAGGCGAGTTTCCCACCTATGGCCCGCGTGTTGATCCCTAACTTCAAGAGACGAATCTCTCGTCGACAACTAAGAGAAAAGCGCTGCGGTTTGGTCATAGCTTGGTGAAAACACGGCATCTTTGTGTTTCTGCTCAACAAACTGAAATAAAGGGGAGCAAATTTAATTGAAGGTGGTTCTGTAATGACAGTGTTGTCAATTATATACAGGTAGACGTTGCAATTTTGTGTCCCGCGCAATGCGAAAGTTCATCACCCATGCTCAGCCACAACTTTAGCGGCGAGAGGTCAACGTTGCCATACGTAATTCGCTGGGCGGTGACTATTGCCGGGTGCAGTTGCTGTTTTGCATAGTCGCTATATGTGCTTACGCTGTTCCTCCCTGCGGTCGGGCTCGGCAGGGGCCGGGAACGTTTCAGACACTCGCTTGTCGCTCACGTCATCGCACCCGGGTACCACGCGCAGAGATTGAGCAAGCGGAAAAAGGGGTCGTGCCATACGGTGTGGCCGCCGCTGACTCCACTCGGCAGGTTGCAGGCCCGCACGCCTGTGTGTTCAGGACAAAGCGAGCAGGGAAACCGTTATGCCAGACGCCGGGGAGCACCGCGACCCGCTGCGTTGCAGCGCTCTCTCGCAGGGGCAGGTCGCGTCAGCGACTGGTGCGCGCCGTGAGAGAAAACCGACTCTGCTAGCCAAACCCTGCACCACCTCAAGAAACCACCACCCGGCATTCGCCGACCAGGATAATAGCGGTGGGTGGCATTGGCGTTGTGCGCATCAAAAACGATATGTAAGGCCCGCGCGGATGGTTGTGAGATCGGTGTCGGTTTCGACGGTCGTACCGCCAAGTTGGAAATCGTCATCGCCAAAGCCGTAATGCAAGGCCTCGACGCGGATTGAAAACTGCGACGACAATTCGAAGTCGACACCACCGCCGACGACGTAGCCGGTTTGCGATTGGTCTTCATTGAGGGAGACACCGTTCAAGGAGACGTCGTAATCAATATTGGTGTAGGCGATTCCGGCGGTGCCGTAGACGAGGAACTGTCCGAATGTGTAACCAAGACGGGCCCGCGCGCTGGTGAGCCAGTCGATGTCGGAGGTCAGGCGGCCGGTCCCGAACGCTGTTTCGCTGCCTTCATCCAATGACCATGTGGCGTCGAATTCGACACCGGCGACGACATTGCCGAGTGCCAAGTCAAAGCCGATGTAGCCCCCGGTCATAAAGCCGGAGAGATCGGATTCACCGCGCGCCAAACCGCCGTCAGCAACGAAGTCGCCGATAGCGCCACCGAGGTGCGCGCCGGCATAAAGACCACGCCAATGGTGCGGGTCGGGTGCCAGGAAGTAACTGGGCTCATATCCAATGGGGGCCGGTGGCGGAGGCTCCGGAGCGTCATACCGGCTTGGAGCCGAATAGGTGCCACGGCGGGAGCCATCGAACGGCCGCTGGTCGCCTTGCCAGAAACTCGTTTCGCCGTCGGGCTGAGCCGGGGGTGGGGTGTAATCTTCGCCGCGCCATCCCGGAAATGGCGCCTGAGATTGCGCGTGAGCGTGGTGAAACGGCCAAAGCGCAAAGCCGATGCACATCGCCGATGTGAGGCATAGCTTAAGGCGCGGGCTGATGTCGGGCGTGGGTGGCTGCGCCCGGTCAACATAAATTGGGAGTTGAGGCTCGGAAAGCCAGCGTGCATTAGAAAACATCATGATCTGCCCTGACGCGATACAAACTAGGACCAGTCGTTTGCGCATTGCCGCCAACAGGTGGCAAAACACCAGCCGTGACAACCTAATGGTCAACGACCTATTAACTATGTGCCTGTGAGTGGTTACGAAAAGCTTAACAACCGAATTGATGGCGCGACACGAGCGGGGACGGGAACATGAAGATCGCATTTATTTTGATGGTGCCAGCGTGAGTTTGGCTGAGGGGCGTGTCGAACATGTTGGCCGTTGCGAGTTGTTGGTTGAACAACGGCGCTGGCCGTTTGCTGAGCGCAACAGCAAAGTGATCGACACGCATTGGCAGGCCGCCGTTTCCGACAATCCAAGTTACTTCAATGGCCGTGTCTTCATGCTTGCCGATGGCGCGCTTGGGCGACAAGACTTTTCCGGTGTGCTGACGGCGGTAGATTTTAGAGAGTTTCTCTATTGGCGTGAAACGCGGTCGGATGATGCAACGCTAAGAGACTGTTTTGGGACCGCTGTTGTTGTCTCTGCGGACGGCAAGGTGATGCTGGGGCGGCAGCGCGCGGGCAATATAAATGCTGGACGGACCTATCTGCCAGGCGGGTTCATTGATGAGCGCGATGTCGATGAGCAGGGACGCGTCGATATTGTGGCGAGTATTTTGCGCGAACTTGCCGAGGAGACGGGCTTGAATGTGGCGAGGGGAGACGTGGGCCTCAAGCGCGAACCCGGGTTCTATCTGACGATAATCGGTCAACAGGTGTCGATTGGTGTGATGCTGAAATCCAACGTTGATGCAGAACGCCTGCAGAACGGCGTCGAGGCCTATCTTGCTACAGATCCCAACGGTGAGTTGGACGCTGTTGTCTTCGTGGCAAGTGAAGACGACCTGGGCAACTACGATGTGCCAGCCTATGCCCGTTGCGTCGTCCGCCACCTATTCTCCTCCTGAAATCCGCGGTCGGATGTGATGGCTTGGCAGATTGCGCCGCTTAGGTCATTGTCCGCGCCGGCAGCCCGCTTCTAGGTGACACACGTGGTATTGCGGACCTGGGCCACGGGCAACGATAGGGAAACACATGGACTTCACGTTTTACACGCTGGACGTTTTTACGGACCACCGCTTTAGCGGTAACCCGCTTGCCGTTGTCCAGGATACGGATGCGTTATCAACCGAGCAGATGCAGGCTATTGCCGCGGAGTTCAATCTGCCAGAGACAATTTTCGTCAGCAAAGCCGAAAAACCCGGACATACCGCCCGCGTCCGCATTTTCACACCTGCCAGAGAGATTCCGTTCGCTGGTCATCCAACGATAGGCGTCGCGGTTTTGCTAGCGGAATTGACGGCGCCCAATATCAATGGCGAGCAGGATGCGCTGATCGTGTTGGAACAAGAGATTGGAACGGTTCGTGTCGGTGTTCAGTTGGCGGCAGACAAGCCAGCCTACGCGGAGTTCAAAGCTCCTAAGCTCCCGAAAGACGCAGGCCCATTGCCGCATGTCGATCGTCTTGCCGCCGCACTCCGTTTAATACCAAGTGAAATCGGTTTTGAGAACCATAGGCCGACATGTTTTGCGGCAGGCAATGCCTTTGCGATGGTCCCCGTGGCAAACCTTGATGCCATCGCCAAGGCTGAAGTTCAGCCCGCCCCTTGGGCTGATGCCTTTGAAGAGCAGGGCCTCGTCGGCGTCTATCTTTACACCCGCCAATGCGAACACAATACCTCGGCGTTTCATACCCGCATGTTTGCTCCGGGAATGGGCGTGCCCGAGGATGCTGCCACGGGATCGGCCGCTGTTTGTTTGGCTGGTGTGATCGAGAAGTTTGATATGCCACGCGATGGCACGCATCGTCGCCGTGTCGAGCAGGGCTATGAAATGGGGCGACCGAGCCACATCGACCTGACGCTGGTCGTGACTGGTGGCAAGCTTGAGGCAGTGCGCATCGGCGGCAGCGCAGTGCGCCTCGCAAAGGGCACGCTCAGTACTGATTAAGGGTTGTATTTTTGTAAGGCTCTTGCCTTATTGTGGGAAGCGTCGTTTAACCGACGCTGTAAGAGCTTAATTTGAAGGCCTGTTATGCACACGGTTGCAACAAGAGCTGATTTGGCGCCAACGGCCCGGTATCTACCGGGGCGGCTAGCTGCGCTGCTCTCAAGCCTTATCGGCCCCTGAGCCGCTAGGTCCTCGTTGCCAAGGGTCTTTCCCCCCTGGTTTGAGGTGCCAAGCTCAGGGGATATTTTGTAGTCTTTCACCCTTTTGATTAGCTTGAGCGCCACGAAATCGGCGCCGCATCAGGACGTATAGCAAAATGACCGACCAATCGAAGGCGGACAAATCTGCCTCATCAGACCGCATCTTGATTTTTGATACAACATTGCGTGACGGCGAGCAGTGTCCCGGCGCGACCATGACGTTTGAGGAAAAGCTCGAGGTCGCCGATTATCTCGACGCTATGGGCGTTGACATCATCGAGGCTGGATTTCCAATTGCTTCAGATGGAGATTTCGAAGCTGTTCGGGCCGTCGCTGAGCGCGTGAAGAATGCAACTGTCGCTGGACTTGCCCGTGCCGGCAAGAAAGATATTGCTCGCGCTGGCGAGGCGGTGCGTCAAGCCGTGAAGCCACGCATTCACACCTTCGTCTCCACGTCGCCTGTGCACATGAAGTACAAACTTCAGAAAGAACCGGAGGAAGTTCTGGATCTGGTCACAGCCTCGGTAACGTTAGCTCGTAATCTGGTTGATGATGTTGAGTGGAGTGCTGAGGATGCAACGCGCACCGAGCACGACTACCTGTGCCGCTGTGTTGAAGCCGCCATTAAGGCCGGCGCGACGACCATCAACATTCCAGACACTGTGGGCTACACCGTGCCGGAAGAATATTTCGCGCTGATCTCAATGCTGCGCGAGCGCGTGCCCAATGCAGACCAGGTGATTTTTTCAACTCACTGTCACAATGACCTCGGGCTGGCGGTTGCCAACTCGCTGGCTGGCGTGAAGGCAGGTGCTCGCCAGATTGAGTGCACGATAAATGGTATCGGCGAGCGGGCTGGCAATGCGGCTTTGGAAGAAGTCGTGATGGCGATGAAAACGCGCGCCGACACGCTACCATACCGCACCGGGGTTGATACGACGAAGTTGGCGCGGGCCTCGCGTCTGGTCTCGACGGTGACGAACTTCCCGGTTCAGTACAACAAGGCGATCGTCGGACGAAATGCGTTTGCGCATGAAAGCGGCATTCATCAGGATGGAATGCTGAAGCACAATCAGACTTACGAGATCATGACCCCGGAATCTGTCGGCGTTGGAAAAACGTCTCTGGTAATGGGTAAGCATTCCGGCCGGGCGGCGTTCCGCTCGAAGCTGAAGGAAATGGGCTACGATCTGGGAGACAACGCCTTCCAGGACGCATTCCAACGCTTCAAAGAATTGGCGGATCGCAAGAAACACGTCTACGACGAAGATCTCGAATCCCTGGTCGATGAGGGCATTGCCCACGCGCATGAGAGCATGAAGGTTGTGTCGTTGACCGTCATTGCCGGCACCATCGGCCCTCAAAGTGCGACGCTGACGTTGGACATTGATGGCACGCACCAAACCGTGCAATCGGCAGGTAACGGACCAGTTGACGCCACCTTCAATGCCATCAAATCGTTGGTGGATCACCAGGCACGCCTGCAGCTCTATCAGGTTCATGCCGTAACCCAGGGGACGGACGCGCAGGCGGAAGTTTCGGTGCGCCTTGAAGAAGACGGGCGTGTCGTAACGGGGCGTGCTGCAGATCCCGACACACTGGTGGCGTCGGCACGCGCTTATCTGTCAGCGCTGAATAAGCTTCAGGTGAAGCGTCAGAAGACGGCGCAGGCGCAACAGGCGATTTAAGGTTAACGCTATTGGGGTGCGGGTCTTTCGGGGCTTCACCCCGATAGTGCGCGCGGCGGTATAAGCGTCTCTGAAGAAAGTCTGTTTCAACAACATCAATCCGTTGGCTGAAGCGCTTTCGCGCGCTATGGTTTTGTCGCGGTTAACTTTTCTCCGAGAGGCCTGGAGAAGTCTCACGTGGGATGTGTCAGATCTGTCTGGCGTGCCCCGCGCGAAAGACTCTGTTGTCCCGAGCGGCATGAGAGTTGCTTCGTGGGCAACTGATTGCGCGATTAATATTCTGTTAACCGGTAACGCGCAGTCGGGTTTGGTGCGACCAGAGGGTAAAAACAAGTATGCAAGGCGGCGTAACCAGCGTGTTTTCAGACGACATTGCCATAGATCTCGGCACAGCAAATACGCTCATCCATGTTGTCGGGCGCGGTGTGATCATTAACGAACCATCAGCGGTTGCAATCCGATCGCGAGGCTCGGTGCGCGAAGTGTTGGCCGTTGGTGAGCGCGCCAAGATGATGCTTGGCCGGACACCGGAAAGCATTGAAACAATCCGGCCGTTGCGCGATGGCGTAATTGCTGACTTCGTTGCGACGGAAGAAATGCTGCGCCAATTCATCAAGCGGGCCAAGACGATGTTGGGTTTTCGTCGTCCCCGCATTTTGATTTGTGTGCCTGCCGGTGCAACGCCGGTTGAGCGCCGCGCGGTTTACGAAACAGCGGTCAGTGCTGGCGCGCGGCGTGTCTATCTTGTTGAAGAGCCGGTGGCAGCTGCAATTGGTGCAGGTTTGCCGGTTGATGAGCCATTTGGTTCGATGGTTGTCGATATTGGTGGTGGCACGACCGACATTGCGGTGTTGTCGCTTGGAGGTGTTGTCCAGGCGCGATCGCTTCGCTGTGCTGGTAACGCCATGGATGAAGCCATCATTCGCCACGTTCGCCGGAGTCATCAACTTCTTATCGGCGAAGCGAACGCCGAGAAAATCAAGATCGAAGCGGGATCGGCATTGGCCAATGTGAATGGTAAGGCAACTGAAATTCATATTCGCGGCCGCGATCTGCGCCAGGGCCGTCCGAAGAGCATTGTGCTTGGACCGGCAGATATCGCTGAGGCGTTGTCCGACTGCGTTGAGGATATGGCGGAGTTTATCCAGCGGGCGCTGGAGGATCTGCCCCCAGAAGTCTCAACCGACATTTGTGATCGCGGGATCTATCTGACCGGCGGAGGGGCGTTGCTTAATAACCTCGACACCGTGCTTGAGCGCCAGGTGGGTGTGCCATTCAAGATTGCCGATGATCCGCTTTTGTCAGTGGTACGAGGCTCAAGCCGTGTCTTGGAAGAATTGGACGAGCGCGAACACCTGCTCATCAAACCGTAAGACTGTCGCCGACGTCATACCCTATCGGACCAATTTGCAATGACGATCCTGAAAGAAGATACCCTCATTCTTACCCGCCGCGGAATGCGCGCGCCGGGATCGCAGGGTATTCGAATTCTGTGGATCGGATTGGTATTCTTATCGCTTGCTCTGCTAGTCTTGAGCCGGCTGGACCACAGTGCTCTGAGGACCGCACGCGGCGAAGTGTTCGATTTTTTGTCGCCGGTGCTTGAGCTTGCGCACGTGCCATTGGCGCCAGTTCGTTGGGTCAGCCATCAGGTGTCCGAGTACTTCACGTTAACCGACGAGCTAGATCAACTGCGCCGCGATAACCAGCGCTTGCGGGAATCGGAATGGCGCGTCAAGGAGCTTGAACGCAAGCTGTCCGACTTAAGCGCGCTTTCACGGGTGGTGCAGGATCGCCCCGAAAAGACTCTGACAAGCAGAGTTCTGGCCAACTCGACAGGCGTTTTTGTCCGCAGTGTCATGATCAACTCGGGTCTTCAGCAAGGCGTTGATAACGGCTACCCCGCAGTCAATTCCGGTGGCGTTATAGGCCGCGTGGTAGACAGTGGTGCTGCAGCTGCACGCGTGTTGCTGATTACGGACTACAACAGCCGCATCCCTGTTCGCATCGGACAATCGCAGGTGCGGGCGCTGATGGTGGGTGACAATTCGGATATGCCGCGATTGGCGTACATTGCCAACGATGCCCGTTTAAACAAAGGTGATGAAGTGGTGACGTCCGGTGTTGGTGGCCTGTTTCCGCGGGGCTTGAGGATTGGCACGCTGGTTCAAAAAGACGGCCAGCTTCGGGTCGCACCGCACGCCAATCTCGATCGCCTTGAGTACGTTCGTGTCCTGTTTCACGAAAGCCCGTCGCTTGAATTGACACGGGATGGCAAATCAAAACGACGCCTTGGACCGCAAGCGGCCGTCAATGGTGGGCCCGGCGCTGGGCGACCGCCCGCGTATGCGGGTCCGGAACTGCGTTGAAGACCGGCGACAAGTGACGCTGGACATTAAGTTATATCGTTTGGAGTTCTGAGTTCCGTGCTGCGTATCGTTTCTATGATTGTCCCATTGCTGCTGCTGGCTGTCGTGACCATTGCCGTGACATTGCCGTGGGGGCTCCCCGATAACGCGCGCTACATCTTGCCAATGCTGCCATTGGCCGTCATCCACTATTGGACGTTGCGTCACCCAGGTTCAATTGCGGACTGGATGGCGTTTGCAAGTGGCCTGACGGTGGATTTACTGACGAATGGCCCGCTTGGGTTCTGGGCGCTTGTCTACTTGCTCGGATTTGCAACCGCTGTTGTTGCACGTCCCTGGGCCGACACGGGGGCGCTTGGCCGGTGGGTCGTGTTCGCATTTTCAATGATAGTCGTCACGATTGCGGCCTGGTTTGTTCTGTCCGTTTATACGTTGTCTTGGCCAAACATTTTGCCGCTGCTGAAAGCGTGGTGTGCTGTGACGCTCGGCTATCCCGTGTTCGCCGGCGTGATGCGTGTGCTCGATATCAGTCGGGCCGTCGGACAAAATACACGCCTTGAGCGGGGTGCGTGACGAAAGATGGCGCTCAACAACGACGATCTAGAACCCAAACGCTTGTTCAAACGTCGTGCATTGTTGCTTGGTGCCGCGCAACTTGCAGGCCTTGGGGTGCTGGCAAATCACCTGCATCGTTTGCAGGTCGTGGACGGGCGGCGTTTTGCACCAATTGCCGACACGAACCGCTTCAGCATGCAGGTTCTGGCGCCTGTACGCGGGCAGATATTCGACCGCTTCGGCCGTGTCCTCGCGAAAAATGTCGAAGGCTTCCGAGTGACGCTCACGCCGGGATTTGGCCAAGATGTTAACAAGTCGCTCGCGTTATTGTCGCGCATCATCGTCTTGCCAAAAGACAAACGCGCTAAATTGGCGCTAAGAGCGCGCCGGTCCGGACCAGACAGTCCGATCATCATTGCCGATGGCCTGACGTTTGAGGAAGTCGCCGAAATCAATTTGCTGACGCCACAGTTGCCGGGCATTCAAACGGAGCTGTCCTACGGTCGGACCTATCCGCAGGGTAACGTGATGGGACACATCGTTGGCTACATCGGGCAGGTGTCAGAGCGCGCGCTGGGCGATGACCCGGTACTGAGACTTCCAGGCATGCGCATTGGCAAAACGGGTATTGAGCGCAGTCAGGACACCCGACTGCGCGGCAGTGGCGGCTTACGAAAATTCGAAGTCGATGCGCGTGGTCGGATCTTGCGCAACCTCGAAGAACGTCCAGCCAACACCGGCGCCGATGTGGTTCTGACGATTGATGCAGATTTGCAGCGGCGCGTGTTGCAACGTGTTTCGAATGAGCGTCGCGCATCTGTTGTGGCTCTGGATGTGCGCACTGGTGAGGTCGTCGCCCTGGCTTCGGTTCCAAACTACAATCCCGATGACATCGTTTCAGGCATTACTGAACAGACCTGGAAACGCATGGCTTCGGCGGCGCAAAAACCAATGCTCAATCGCGCCGTCGCCGGTATTTATCCGCCGGGATCGACGTTTAAGATGGTAACCGCCATGGCAGGTCTTGAGGCTGGGGTGATCTCGGCACGAAAAAGAATTCGCTGCAGTGGTCAGTTCAAGCTCGCCAAGCAAAAGTTCCGATGTTGGAAGCGCAGCGGCCATGGTTCGCTGAACCTGCAGGAAGCACTGAAACGGTCTTGCGACGTTTTCTTTTATGAGACGGCGCATCAGCTTGGCATCGACAAGTTGGCCGCCATGGCGAAGATCATGGGGTTGGGCCAGGTCTATGATTGCGGGATTGAGGAACAAAACTCCGGCGTTGTGCCAACGGAAACGTGGAAGATCGGCCGTTTCAATCGCGGATGGTTAGGTGGTGAGACATTGCTTGCCGGCATTGGCCAAGGTTACGTTCTGACAACACCGCTGCAACTTGCAGTGATGACAGCGCGTATCGCAACTGGTCGGACGGTGGTTCCGACATTACTGCGCCGCGAGTCCGGTGAGGATAAACCGGTGTTTGCCGATCTTGATGTGCGCGAAGATTTCCTGCGCCAGATACGCAAGGGCCTGGACGCTGTTGTCAACGCCCCCGGTGGTACAGGCAAGAATGCACGCATGGCGGCGGGTGCGCCACGGGTCGCAGGCAAGACCGGCACGTCACAGGTCACACGCCGGTCTAGTCAGCAATCGCAAAGCAGTTTGGAATGGAAAGAACGCGATCACGCGTTATTTGTGGCCTACGCACCGGCCGACAATCCACGCTACGCGGTGGCAGCGGTCGTTGAGCACGGTGAAGTCGGCGGAAGAATAGCGGCACCGCTGGTGCGCGATTGCCTTGGATATATTCTTGAAGCTGACGCCGAGTTTGCCGGACAGATGCTGGCCGCGAAAGATCAAAAAATCAATTCGGAAAACATAGAAGAGACTGTTGCGGTCGAAAAGCCCGTTCGCCGTCGCGGGCGTCCGCGCAAAAAGAGGCGGCTGCAATGAGTAATCTTCTAGGCGCGCCGGCAGCACTGAACTTCACCCAAAAAATCTTGCGGGTACATTGGCCCTTGCTGATTGTCGTGACCGCGCTGTCGGCCATTGGTGTCATGACGTTGTACTCTGTTGCCGGTGGTTCTTTCGAGCCTTGGGCCGAACGTCATGCGCTTCGCTTTCTTGTCGCCGTTGGCGTGCTACTGGCCATGGCACTTGTAACGCCGCGCAGTTGGATGGCGGTGGCTTACCCGGCCTATGTTTTGTCTGTTGCCGCGCTCTGTCTCGTCCCTGTCCTGGGCGCGGAGGCTCTCGGCGCAAAGCGCTGGATACAGGTTGGTGGATTCAGCGTCCAACCGTCTGAGTTCATCAAGGTCAGCCTCGTGCTGGCGCTTGCACGATACTACCAGGTGTTGCCAACGGCTAAGATCTCGAAACCGTTCTATGTTGCTTTGCCTCTGGTGGCGATTGCGGTCCCTGTGATCCTGACACTGCGTCAGCCAGACCTTGGAACGGCCGCATTATTTGCCATCCTCGGACTGACAATGATGTTTCTCGCAGGTGTCTCTTGGATCTACTTCCTTGGCGGTGCAGGAGCGTTGGTGGCGGCTATCCCGCTTATCTGGACCAACCTGCATGACTATCAGCGTCGCCGTATTGAGGTATTCTTGGATCCGGAAAAGGATCCGCTTGGTGCGGGATATCATATTGCACAATCAAAAATTGCGTTTGGTGCCGGTGGAGTTTCTGGCCGGGGCTTTATGCAGGGCACGCAAAGCCAACTCGATTTTCTGCCCGAAAAACACACCGACTTTATTTTCACCATGATCGGTGAGGAGTGGGGTTTCGTTGGCGTCGTTGTGTTGTTGGTGATCTTTGCCTGCCTCTTGATGATGCTGATCAGCATGTCGATTTCCGTGCAGCATCAGTTTGGACGGCTGTTGGTATCAGGCGCCGGCGTAACGGTGTTCGTCTATCTGTTGATCAATGTGGCTATGGTGACAGGGCTCGTGCCGGTCGTCGGCGTACCATTGCCGTTGGTGTCATATGGCGGCACGTCGATGTTCACTGTCATGACGCTCATCGGACTTGCGATGTCGGCGCATGTGCATGCTAGGCAGCCGATGCGACGCGATGAATTCAGTACGATGTTGTAAGCCGAAGGGTTTGGCGCAGCACCCTACGAGATCAGCAAAAGCTCGCCCTTGCCGACTGTTGCGGTATCACCGGAAAGCTTTTTTGGAGGGCCGGAGGTTGGTGCAGGCGCAAGAGATCCGAGCGTGTCTTTAAAATGCTTTTCCATGAGTTGTAGCACTACTAGGTCGTGCACACCGCAGTCGTTGAAAGTCGACAACATCTTGGTCACATGCGGCGCGATGAGTGTGCCACGACGCATAAGCGCACCGGGATAATCGCCGAAGCCACCCACCGCCCAAATGGTGCCTCCCATCATGCGCGAGGCAGCAAAGGCTCCGCAAGTTTCGTGGGTAATGATGGTGCCACGACGCATCCGATCGCCCGTGCGTTCGCCGATGCTACCTTGCACGGCGACGGTGCCGCCGGTCATGCCAAAGCGTTCGCCGCGTCGCGGTGCACCGAGGCAATCGCCAGCTGTGCCTGCGATCGTGATAACACCCCCGTCCATCGCTGAGGCAAGGTGCGCACCTGCGTTGCCAGAAACAGAGAGCGCTCCGGCCAGCATGCGGCGGCCGGCATAGGCACCGACGTCGCCGTCAACGTGAATTGTGCCACCAGCCAACTCGGCTCCGATAAAATCGAATCTGTCAGAACCGCCATCGAATCTTATGCCTCCGCCGAGAGCGCCGGAGACTGTAAACACATCGCCGACCGTGACCTGCGTGCGCGTTGTAGCGATTGGAAGCCGCTCGATTTCTGGCACAGTGAGCCCGGCAAGGCGTGACGGTGTCAAGGATTTGAGATCCAGGCGTTGGTCCGGCGTGGCTTTGAGTCTCAAGATCAATTCCGCCATCAGATGAGGTCCTTCAAATGATAGTGGAACTGGCCGAGGTTGCCGCCGTAGTTGCCGGCACTGACGCGTGTCACGCCTTTGGCGGCCCCTTGGTCGGTCACGGCCTTGAGCCCCGCCCGCATGGCGTCGGCGACTGCCTTTGACGTGAGACCATCAATGACGATTTCAAGAACAACGACCGTCGTGTCATCCAGCGCCGTTTCAGTCGTGCCGCGTAGCGTCGGGCAATAGGCGTTATTTGTTGAGGCGACGACGCCCTTGTATTTCGAGCCGACCTTCGAGCCGGAGCGGACAATACCGCCAGGGAATGGCGTGATAACGTCGGGCATATCGCCGATCGCTGCAACGGCTGCCTCGGTGACTTCGAGTAAGCCGACGCGGTCAGTGCCGTGAATGATCAGGTTGCCGCCACCGACGCCTTCGGTTGTGATGCCGACCTCGTCTTCGATAACAAATTCACCGTCCATAACCGGAACACGCCAAAAGCGTTTGTTGCCGATCTTTTTTGACGTCTGCCAGCCATCGCCAAAATAGCGCACACCGGCAGACAGTTTGATTTTCGTATCGCTCTCAAGGCCGTTGAAACATGCTGAGCCTGGGCTTGTCAGAACGCACTGTCCAACGCGGTTTTTTAACTGCGGCGTGACGCTATCGGGGGCAAAGCCAAATACCAACACACGCACACCCGGGCGGCCATCCGGCGTATCTTTGGGCGCAATCTCGTAGTCGATGCCGCATTCGGCGCCGCAGCCGATCACAGATGTGCCAAATCCGGTCATGGTGATCGCGGCCTGGCGGGCCCACTTGGCATTGTCGGCTGTGATGATAACGCCAGCAGCACTCATACCGAAGGCTTCGGCAAACGTGTCGTCGATACGAACGCCATTGATCTCGGTTGTTTCGTTTTTTGGATCTGACACGGTGTCGGAGGCCATCTTGGTTGCGTTTCTTTTCTTGCTCGTTTGTTAAATTTGTCAGTTTTACGGTCGGCAGGGAACGACTTCAAATGGCGAGGTTTGGCGAAGCAGTGTGGCTGGGACGGAGAAGGTGTCGGGCCCGACCCCCCAACGGCGATCGTAGACCTCAGCGATGTGGGACTTGATGCCGGCGTCGTATTCGGGCGCAAGCGAAAGCGTCCGGCCGTAACGAGCGGCCAAGACGTGTCCGTCGCGGACAATCACGTCGCCGTCCTTCAAGACCCAGGCAGCCTTGGCGAACATGGCCGCACGATCTTTGCTGTCGCGATAGATGGCGATGTCGGCAATAGCGCCAGGTTTGAGGTGTCCGCGATCCATCGTGCCAAGGAGCTTGGCTGGTGCCGATCTGGTCATGGTTGCAATGTCCATCAGCGTGTACTCACGGCTGATGCCAGGAAGGGTTGAGACCTCCATCGCCTCTTTGGGCAAGCTGTCGATAACGGCATTGCGAACAGAACGATCCATGAGTTGCGCGATCAGATCTGGATAGGCTGTGAAGGGTCCACCGTTGGGGTGGTCGGTCGTCATATAGATCTGAGTTGGATCGTCGACCAGCAGGAACATTTCCAAGCCAATCGCCCATTGCAGGGCCGAAACTTTGCTCTTTGATTTGTAGACAAGCGGGACTGCGCCACCACCATTGGCATCTCCATCGCGGATAACAAATTTCTTCGGCGATGCGCGATTGCGAGATGTGAATTGCAGCAGCGCGTCCGATGAAACCGTGACGGTTGGTCCAAACATGACCTGCCCAACGTCGGCGGTCACATTTTTATTTTTTGCAAGTGCTTCTGCAATTTGGGCGGCTCCTGACGACATGCCGAAGTCGCCCTCGGTGCCATAGCCATAGAACTGTAGGTGGGCCAGGTGCACTGGCTCGCCTTCAGCGGCATCGATTGTTTTGAGGGCGGTTTCGATGTTGCCCGGGATGCCGAGGTTACAGGTGTGCAGGTGAAGAGGGTGCGGGACGCCCAGTGCTTTCAGTGCGTTGCGCAGTTTTTGGGAGATCTGGCGCGCCGATACCCCGTACTCGGGGATGGTATCGTCCAGGGTGAAGGATCGCACATTCTCTTTAAGCGCTGCGACGCCACCGGGATTGATCGCTTTGGCACCAAGCCCACGGCTAGTTGTTATCAGCCAGCCGACATAGTCCTGAATGGCGGCGTTGGAGGCGCGGTCGCGGATCATGCCGAGCAGAATTTCGTCGTTGCCGACAACAGACAAAGTCGCACGATCGACATACGGTATGCATTCGAGTTCGGCATGCGTTGCGACCGCATCGGTCGGGGCAACTGCGGGTTCGACGACGAGGGTGAAACCCATCTGCGCGTAGAGCGCGCCGGTTGAAAACAGATCAAAGGGCGCGCCGGTCCACTCGGTCATTGGTTTTTCGATGTCGGCATAACGTTCGGGCAGCAGGAGACGGGCCGCGGAGACGTTGGCACCAGCAACATGGGTGTGGATGTCGATGGCGCCGGCCATAACAACGCAGCCCGTTGCATCGATGTGCTCGTATCGCTGGGCGTTGAGCGGAGCGTCGATGATGCGCCCATTCTCAAGCCAGACATCGCCAATGCCGTCCCGCTTGGTGTCGGGATCAACGACGCGACCACCGGTGATACATGTCAAAGTCATGCTGCGACCTCCGGCTGGGTCGTGGCGTGCTCAGCGATGGCATAAAGAACGTCCGCCGCCGTTGGTGGGTGAGCGCTGTTGGTTTGCGATGGCGTGATCGCGACCGCGCAGGCAAGTTCAGCAGGCTCCAGAATTGCGGGGTGATCAACGCCTGGAATGCCGATCCGTATATGCGTATCAGCGCCGGAAGGCGCTGTGTCGTGTGCGGTAATCGCGATTGTGTTGGGCGCACCGAGGAACCGTGGTGGAATTGCCGTGGTTGAAGATGACAACCAGATCACCAAATCGGTTTCACCGCGTGCGATACTTTGCTCGGCACTATAGAGATATGCATCGTGACGTGCACGGTCACCGAGGAAAGCAAGCGGCGTGATGAGACCCGTTAGCGCGAGTGTCATACGGGCTAGTTCGGCTTGGCCAACAGGCTGGTCCAGGGGCAGCAGCGTCCATCGGGTCTCAGATGAGAGATCGTCGATAAGCCCCATTAGGTTTGTTTGTTCAAGAAACGATAAGTGTCCCGCAGCAAAAACCGCGACGCCGTACTTCGCGCTCTTCAGCTCCGCAACAACGGCGTCAATATCGTCCTGGGTTGATGTCTCGATTGACGTTGGATGTGCCTTCACCCGCGCGCGCAGAAGACCGAGTGTGTCGAGCAGCGGGCGGTCGCCAATTGGGATCTGCTTGATGCGGTTTTCAGAGGGCGACTGGGCGGGCGCTGCGATGCAAAAGTGCCTGCGGGGTGTTTTTTTGCTCTCGCTGAGGTTGTCTTGATCGAACAGAAGCCGCCGTGCAGCTTCGTCCGTTTCGATGAAATGCGACGTTGCTCCGATCCACAACACCATATCGGCACGCAGACCGGCTTCACCCGGCATTGTGCCGAGAAAGCCAAGCTCCTGTAGCGGAGCCAGGTGATCCTGGGCGGCGTGGTCCACACGCATGCTCGCAACCTTTGCAAGGTTAACAGCCGCTGCTGCACCTGCGAGATCAATCGCGTCAATAATCAACGTAGGATTGCAGCTCTCGGTGATCAAAGCCACTGCCGCAGACGTATCTACTGATAGATTTAGTGGTCGGGAAGCTTGGCCCACTTGTTTCGGGCTCCTTATTCTTTCGTAGGGGGCAGAAGGAAGCATGGACGTGCACGAAGCACAAGCTCTTCGCGGAGGCTTCAAAACTGACCTACCAAAACCGGATGATGCCGCATAGAGATCGTTTTGACTCGTCGGTCAACGTAATGTCATCATCCGATGATTAGAATATTTGGTACAGATTGATCGCCAATGAAGCGATGATTTTATCAACCTTCCTGGAGGACTACGCTTGAAGCTGTTCCGTTTTATCGCCGGTGTCGCACTGATGTTGCCAATGTTTGCAACCGGCGCTCACGCTGAAGCAACGAAATACGAAATTCTTGAAGTCAGTGAATCGGTCGAAATCAATGCACCAGCTGCAAAAGTTTGGGAAGTTGTTGGGAAGTGGGAAGATATGCTCTGGCACCCCGCTTTCATAAAGTCGACAGCGGTCCCGGTTACAGGCGGCATCGAGCCGAACGCGACACGCAAGCTGTACCTGAGCCCTGACCTTGTTCTGCACGAAACACTGACCGATTATCAGCCAGGCAAGAGCTACTCCTACGTTATCAGCAAAGTCGACAAGACGGCTGTGCCGGTAAGCAAATATGGTGCGACGATCTCTGTTGCTGAAAAAGACGGCAAAACAACTTTGACATGGACTGCAGACTTCCTGCGCGGTGACCTCAGCGCGACGCCAAATGAAAAAGGTTCAGATGCAGGCAGCAAGGCGACGATGTCAGCCGTTTTCAAAGGTGGTCTTGAAAACGTGAAAAAGAAAGTTGAAGGCAAGTAGTTGCTTGGATGGATGGCTCATAGCGCCGCTATCTGATTTTTATTGGGGGAGGTGCTGGCAAAAGCGCCTTCCTTTTTCATTTTCAACCGCGTGGTTTGCCGTAAAGCAATTGCCAGCACGCGACAGCCGCACTACTCTTTCGACCAAGTCTCAGAAGAGACAACACAAAAAACGAAAATGGGAGAACGCATCATGAGGCATTCCAGTGTCTTGTTCGCACTTGCGCTAATAGCACCGATCTTTGCAGCCTCACTGGCCGAGGCGCACGGACCGACCCGTCAAAAGGTGACAGAAACCATCGTCATTGATGCACCGGTCGACAAAGTTTGGGCCGTGCTTGGAAATTTCCAGGATATGACTTGGCACCCATTGATTGCCAAAACGGAAGGTAAGGGTGGAAATAGCGTCAATGCCACACGGGTCCTGACGCTCAAAGCTGGCGGGATAACCGACGAGCTTCTGACGAAGTATCAGGATGGCAAGATGATGTTTTACGAGATCACCAAGGTCGACGTGAAAGTGCTGCCTGTCAGCAACTTCTCGAGCCGGTTCACGGTTGAAGACCAAGAGGGGAAAACCTTGGTAAAGTGGCGCACGGCTTTCTATCGTGGCTATCCTAATAATGATCCTCCGCCCGAACTGAGTGATGAGGCAGCCGTAAAAAGCGTGACAGCTCATATTAAAGCGGGCCTTAAAGGCTTGAAGGCGAAGATTGAGGGTGGTGGTTCGTAATGAAAATCGCAGTGATTAGACAAGCGATGTTCAAACAATTGCAGCAGTGTTCAAATGTTGCACGGGCGTCTGCGATAGCGCTTGCATTTGGATTTGCTTTGGGCGCTAGCCCGTCGACGACCCTGGCGGCGGAGGCGGCAACGGCAACGGCAACGGCAACGGTGACTGCGCGTGAAGCGATTGTGCCAAGTCAGAAAGCTGACACGCTCAACATTGTCGATCTCGCGACATCAAAAGTTTCGGCAAACATTAGTATTGGCGGAGGACCTGTCGGCATCGCGATCTCACCCGATCGCAAGTTTGCCTATATCACGACGCCGGAGACGAAAGAGTTTCTTGTCGTTGATCTTGATGCGCGTGTCGTAACGAAAGAAATTCCGGCGGGACCCGGACCTGTTGGTATTGCCGTAAACCCCAAAACGGGCCGTATCTATGTTGCCGACTGGCACAATCACGTGGTTGTGGCCTACGACGGGAAAACATATCTGCGTGCAGCCCAGGTGGAGGTCGGCGATTCCCCGTCTGGCTTGGCCGTTTCACCAGATGGCAAGTTGCTGCTGACGGCGGACCGAGACAGCAACCAGGTCTCGGTGATAGACGCGGCAACCTTTACAGTTCTTGGAACTGTACCTGTGGGTGAACGCCCCTTTGGTGTTACGATAAGTCCTGACGGCGAGCGGGCCTACGTTGCCAATGTGAAGTCGAACAACGTCAGCGTAATTGACCTTGAAACCGGTAAGGTCGTTGGAACGGTTGCGGTTGGCCGTCGGCCCTACGCGGTCGCGGTGCTAGGCGATCTGGCGTTCGTTTCAGACCAATATGGTGGCACAGTTAGTGTCATCGATACGAAGGCGTTGAAGGTTATAAAAACCATTGATGTCGGTGCCTTTCCTGAAGGCATCACGGCAGATGCGAGCGCTGGAAAGATCTATGTTGCTTGTTGGGAAGAAAACACGCTTGAGCGGATTGACGCGAAAACACTCGAGGTTGACGCCAAAATTCCGATGGCGGACGGACCGAGGGCATTTGGCGACTTTATTCGTTAACTCATATGCTTTTCACCACCAGTTATGGCGCATTGCCCATCCGTAATTTGCTGGTAAGCGGCAGGTTTTGTAGTCTGTTTTCTCTAATGCGCCGTATCGCTGTCGAAATAACCGGCTATAGGCCATAACAAAAATCGACAGTTAACCCAGCAGGTCATGCTGGGCATGATAAGCTGGCGCCTGCCGGAAAATTTTGGAGGAAGACGAATCATGACAGGACGTTTTGCCATGCATGTTGCCGGATTGGCTGCTGCACTAATCTGTGGTGCGCAGGTAGCGACGGTCGTAGCGCAGGGGCCGACAGTGCTGAACGTGCTATTCGATAGCCCGCATCTGGCCTCAATCGATCAGGGAAAAGAGTTGACCTACCGATTTGACCGCAAGGCCTCCGATCCCAAGAAGGTTGGCGAAGCATTTTCTGACGACATCAAGCTTGGTATTGTCAATGTTGACGACAAAACGGGTAAGCGGAAGGTGACGATGAAAATCTTCACCGGCGAGCGTGCGCGCAAGCAGCAACGTATTACGGATATGACTGGAAACCCGGTCTTGGTCGTCTTTCTTGACCGCGCCGTGAATAACTTCCAGCGCGTTGCCGGTGGCAAGCGTCCGTATTTGAAGGACCGTTTTCGTGTTGCGTTACGCGAAAAAGCGACCATGGAACCCGCGAAGCTCGACTACAACGGCAAGCAGGTTGATGGTTTCCGCGTGACTCTGATGCCGTACGCCGATGACCCAAATCGTTTGAAAATGCGTGGATACGAAGGTTCTAAGTTTGTCTTCAACGTGAGCGATCAGGTGCCGGGCCACTTCCTGTCTCTTGAATCAAACTATGTGAGCAGTGTGCCAAATTCGCCAACAGTATCAGAGCGAATTGCGTTGCACGGCGAAGGAACAGCAGAAGAACTCAAATGAGCGATGCTGGAATGAAACAGTTTTGCGGAAGTCTGGCAGCATGGACCATGGCAGTTGGTGTGCTGGTCATGTCGACGGTCGTAACTCATGCAATTGAACTTCCCGAAAACGATTATCCAACGGAGGCTCGTGCCGACTATGTCTTTGGCTGCATGGCAGTCAACGGGCAGACGCGCGATGCACTCAGGCGCTGCGCGTGCTCGATAGACAAGATCGCGGAGCTGCTTCCGTATGATAAGTACGAAGAGGCCGAGACGGTCATGTCCGTTGTGCGCAAGGGCGGCGAGAAGGTCGCGTTCATGCGCAGCCCCCAGATCAAGGCCAAGGTCGACACCTTGAAGCGTGCACAGGTCGAAGCCGAGTTGTTGTGTTTTTAGAGCACAAAGCGGACGCTACTTCATTGCAAAAATAAAACGCGGCATCTTCAGGTGCCGCGTTTTACTTATAAAATATCGGTAGCGGTTTGATTACGACGCCTTAGGCACGGCTTGCATTTTGAATGTCGCGCCTTCGGTATCGGTAGCTGTGACGCGCAACGGGTCATC
>JAJFHI010000283.1 GCA_021775715.1 Hyphomicrobiaceae bacterium
CCGGCGTCGAGGACCGTGCAGCACGTCTTGAGATTGAGCGCCGCCATTTGTGCGCGCTCCCCGAGTTCAACGAGTTGCTCTTGGCCAATCGAAATCTGCCCCTCGGTTTTCAAGAAACTGATCTTGGTCGAAAGGCCGAGCGAAGTCTGCCGGAAGATCGTTTCGCACGGCGCGGCGCGCATCGCGGCATAGTCATATCCGAGGTAGACCAGAACCATCGCCAGCAGTGCACCTGAAACGGCGAACAGAGGCGTGAGTATTCCGATCCTTTGCGGCGTGCGGCGAGACGTCAGTTCAGATTGATTGTCGTCATCTTTGGACATACCCGTCCCTCTTACTCGAAGGTCTCCAAGCAGCTCACCAACAGAGACCGGACATGCGACCATCGATGACTACACTAGGTCGCGATACCGCAGTCACTCAAGGCAGCTTGTGTATAACTGCCGATGTTCAACCGTTTGGCAGGGCGATGTCAGCTCCAGGCCAACCCCGACCTAAGTCGTCGCCTCGGTCACCGAAAACAGTGCGCTCTCAAATACGCGCCGACCATCCGTACCGCCGAGGGCTTTTTCGAACAAACGTTCGGGGTGGGGCATCATGCCGACGATGCGGCCGGTGGCGTCGCTGATACCGGCGATGTTTGCGACCGAGCCGTTCGGGTTTGCTTCAGGTGTTGCGTTGCCGACGGCGTCTGAATAGCGGAACACGACACGGCCATCGCCTTCAAGGCGCGCAACGTCGTCGTCTGAGGCGAAGTAATTGCCGTCGTGGTGGGCGATTGGAATGGTTACGACTTCGCCTTTGCGATAGCAGTTGGTGAAGAACGTTTCGTTGTTATCACAGGTCATGTGCACGTCGCGGCAAATGAACTTCAGCGAGGCATTGCGCATCAGCGCGCCCGGCAGAAGCCCCGTTTCAAGCAGCACCTGGAAGCCGTTGCAAACGCCGAGCAGAGGCGTACCGGCTTTGGCCTTGGCGATGACGTCGCGCATGATGGGTGATTTTGCAGCCATCGCGCCGCAGCGCAAATAGTCGCCGTAGCTGAAGCCGCCCGGTAAGACCATCACATCGCATGCGGGGACTTCCGCGTCGCCGTGCCAGACCATGGCAACGGGGGAGCCGGTGACGGCTTCCATCGCGACCTTCATGTCGCGGTCGCAGTTGGAGCCGGGAAAGACAATGACAGCTGTGCGGATCATGGCGTTTTCTCGCAAGTCCCTTTTTCGAAGACAAGAGGTGCAGCGCCCTGATCGGCGCCCTGGAAGGTCGAGCTTTTAAGCTCCAGCGTCTTCTCGTTGAGTGTGATGAGCACGAGAAGATCGTTTTTGTTGAGTTTGTCAATTGACATCGGCTTTGGCGCCCACAGTTCGGCGCCAATCTCCTCAGTCAACCGAAGCGGACAGCGGTCTTTGCCGCACATGTCGTTTTTCTTCAGGTACGCCGCAAACGATTCTTTGTTTTCCGTGTCGAACGCGGTGACCGTCCATTGGCCCGTTTTGTCCGCTGCATCACTCATCGTTAGTTCGAGATAAACGCGACCGTGGGTTGATTTCGGCGGCGCATGCCGAACACCCATGGCGTCAGTCTGACATGTGAGCTTCACGGTGGCGCCGGGTTTAAACGGTGATGCCTTTGCAGGTTGGTCTGGAGCGGATTGTGCAGTGTCGGATGGCTTGGTTGCCGCAACATCCGGCTTAGGCTCCGCTGGCTTGGTGTCCGGCTTGGCTGTCTCGGTTGTGACCGCTTCCGGTGGAGTGTTGGTCGCAGCATCATCCGCCGACGCCGAGGGGCTAGCAAAGGCGATGCCGGTTATAACAGCGCTGATCAAGGTCGATCGGGCGAGGACCCGAGCGAGGCCCGATGGCCGTCTCATGCGACAAGCTCGTAGGCGTAGTTTTCGATCACGGTGTTTGCGAGCAGTTTTTCGCACATCTGCTCGACGGCGGCACGGGCGGAGGCTTCATCCATTTCTGCGAGCTCGACTTCAATGAACTTGCCCTGGCGGACCTCGTCGACGCCGTTGAAGCCAAGGCTTCCGAGGGCATGCTCAATGGCTTTGCCCTGCGGGTCGAGGACGCCGGGCTTAAGGGTTATTTTGATGTGTGCTTTCACAACGCGGCTCCTGAAAGGGGAATGGGCGCCAGCCTGCCGGGCCAGCGCCTCTTTCAGCTTGTCTTAATCGGATTCGCTTGTTGATGGGTTCGAGGAAACCAAAACCGGACCTTTGGCCTGTACCGGACGGTTTTCATTCAGCACACCCAAACGCTTGGCGACTTCCTGATAGGCTTCCAGAACATCGCCGAGATCGCGCCGAAAACGATCCTTGTCCAGCTTGTTGTCCGTTTTGGTGTCCCACAGACGACAGCTATCGGGGCTGATCTCGTCCGCGAGCACAATACGAAGCTGCTCGTTGTCCCACAGACGGCCAAATTCGATTTTGAAATCAACCAGACGAATGCCGATGCCAAGGAACAGGCCGACAAGGAAATCATTGATGCGCAACGCGAGCTGCATGATCTCATCGATTTCGGGCGGTGTGGCCCAGCCGAACGCCGTGATGTGCTCTTCGGCGACCATCGGGTCGTCGAGTTCGTCCGACTTGTAGTAGAACTCGATGATGGAGCGCGGCAGTTGTGTGCCCTCTTCGAGACCTAAACGTTTAGCGAGCGAACCGGCAGCGACATTGCGCACGACGACCTCAAGCGGAATAATTTCCACTTCACGGATCAACTGTTCGCGCATGTTGAGACGCTTGATGAAGTGCGTTGGCACGCCGATGTCATTCAATCGTTCGAAGATCATCTCCGAGATGCGATTGTTGAGGACACCCTTTCCTTCGATGATCTCATGCTTTTTTGCGTTGAAAGCCGTTGCATCATCTTTGAAGTGTTGAATCAACGTGCCCGGTTCGGGGCCTTCATACAGGATTTTGGCCTTGCCCTCGTAAATGCGGCGACGCCTGTTCATGCCTGGTCCTTTAAGAATTGAGCTCATGTTTTTCGATTTTGTTTTTGACTGAAGAACGCAACAGATGCAACGCGCCGACCATTGATTT
>JAJFHI010000284.1 GCA_021775715.1 Hyphomicrobiaceae bacterium
CGCGCTGACAGCACGCACCCAGCATGAAAGCTCGTTGACAACGCCACGCGCCACACGGGGCCCAAGTGTCGTTGCGTAAAGCTCCCAAGCCTGTTCCCAACACGCCACATTGCCTGTGCGATAGCCCGCTAGCCAGTGGCGGAAACCAAGTCCGACCAAGCGTTCCGGACCGTTCAGATCGACGACGATCGGTGCTCCGTGGCGTTCGGCTTTAGGCCCACCATCAATCAAACCTGAAGAAGAGTTCTTGCTACGCATAATCAATCCTGCTGGTCCGCGATTCAAACGCTATATGTCGTTCCGCTATGCATCGGGACCTTGGTCAAAACGAACGCGGTCCATGATTTCTGAAGCGTGCCTGCGTTCTCCAGAAATCTTCTCCAGCGCCAACGCATCTGGTTTTAACGTACCCCAGCTGTTGACCCGCTCGGAAATCGGAATGCCGGTTTTCAGCGGATACTCGTTGACGATTTCGGCATAGATTTTCTGGCCCTGTTCAGAGGCGAGGAAGTCAATCAGTTTTAGGCCATTATCTTTGCTCGGTGCGTGTTTGGCCAGCACGGCGCCGGAGATGTTGACGTGCGTGCCGCGATCGTTGGCGTTTGGAAATAGAATGCGTACCGAATTTGCCCACTCCTGCTGCTCGGGCTTTTTCGTGTTGGTCTGCATGGCAGCCATGTAATAGCTGTTGCCGATAGCGATGTCGCATTCGCCGGCAAAAATACCTTTGACCTGACCACGGTCGCTGCCGGATGGCTTGCGAGCCAGATTGTTCTTCAGACCTTGCGCCCACTTCTCGGCTTTCTTGATCCCATGATGCGCTATCATTGATGCGAGTAATGCAATGTTATACGGATGCTGTCCGGATCGTGCGCAGATCTTGCCTTTCCACTTGGGTTCGGCAAGCTCTTCGTAAGTGATGTCGGATTGTGTCACACGGTCTTTTGAGGCGTAGATAATGCGCGCGCGCTGTGACAAGCCAATCCAATGTCCTTTTGGATCGCGATAGGTCGCGGGGATATTTTCGTCCACCGCTGCCGTTTTGACGGGCTGTGTCAGGTTGCGATTTTTGGCGTCCGTCAGGCGACCGATATCAACTGTTAGGAGAACGTCCACCGGGCTGTTTTGGCCTTCGGCTTCCATGCGTTCAATGAGGCCGCTCTTGGCGTAGACGACATTTGCCTTGATGCCGGTCTTTTCGGTGAACGCGCGCAGCAACGGTGCAATAAGTTGAGGCTGGCGATACGAGTAGATGTTGACTTCTTCGGCAGCCAAGACGGCGTTTGATGTGCCGGCTATTCCGGAAAACAAACCAATCGCTGCAACAAGAAATCGCGATTGAACAGACAGACGACCCAGCATAAACAACCTCCGGCTATGGCAAAAAATTCATCAGGATTTTGATTATCAGGCTCGCACAAATGTGCATCGCCAATTCCCGACCCTTAGTGTCGAGAAATCACAAACGCAGATGCCATGTCAAGGAATACCTGAGCTGGGAGCTAAAGATTAGAAGAGTTCTAAGAATAGGTCTAAAAACGTGCCGTTGGGTTCATGTTTTTGCTCTGAAAATACTCACTTTTTTCGATTAGGTTGCGGCGTAAACGGCGCGTTCAAACTGCTCATAGACTTTCATGAATGGCGGTTCGACGAAGGGCAGCGACTGGGTGAACAAAACCGCCGCAATATCGTTTTTGGGGTCGAACCAGAAGTGCGTGTTGGCAACACCAGCCCAGCCTTGTGATCCGGCGGCTCTCATGCCCGGGACATCCGCTTCAAGACGCAGGAAGCCAAGACTGTGTGTTTTCTCCACACCGGAAAAGATGTCGACGTCGGCAGTAAGCGCAGGGATGACCGAGGTCATTTTCTTAACGCGTAGATCGCCGATTTGATTGGCTGTCAACGTCGCAACGCTCTCTGGCGTAAGGATGCGCTGATCATCCAATTCACCGTTGTTTAGCAACGCGCGCAGGAAGCGGAGATAGTCGGGCGCCGTTGAATAGAGGCAGTAGCCCATGCCGTAAACTTCAGGGTTCGAGGGCGGAGCCAGGTCTAAGGGTCCGAAGTTTCCGTCTTCGCCACGAATGGAAACGCCTGCCCGACGGGCCGACATCGTTCCTTCCAATTCAAAGCGTGTGTCAGGCATGTTGAGGACGTCGAAGATCTCCTGCTGGCAGAATGCATCTATGCGACGGCCATCAATTGCTTCGACGATTTGGCCCAACCAGTCGATGCCGATGCCATAATCCCAACGCTCACCCGGTTCAAACACAGTTGGATAATTCAACGATGCCTTTTGGCCCGAAAGCACACTGGCAAGGCCTGTCACTTCGAGATATTTTTTGATGTCCGCATTCCAGAACTCATAAACAAGACCGGACGTGTGCGTCGCCAGTTGCCGAACGGTTGCTTTCTTTGTGGGTGTCCGCAAAAGCGGAGTGTCGCCATCAAATCCTTCGAGTAGTTTTAGGTCGGCAAACTCGGGCAGAGTATTTTCAACCGGTGTGTCGAGATTAAGCTGACCGCGTTCAACGAGGATCATTGCCGCCGTCGCGCCAATCGCTTTCGTCATTGAATAGATCCCGAAAACGGTCTCGGTGTTGGCGGGAGTTCCTGCAATGCTGTCGCCCGCAGCGCCTGACCAAAGTGTTTTTTTGCTGTTGGCAAGGGCTGCAACCAGAAACGGCGCATCGTTGTTTTCGACAGCACGTGCCAGAATGTTATCAAGCTCTTTCATTGTTGTTCCCAATTGTTGCTTGAGGTGTGTGAGTGAGATCAGTTTAGCGCCGTGTCAAAAGATTGCACCAATTGTTCTCCACGCCACCAGGTTACAGTTGGTGGCGTTCGACAATATTTAGGGCCGGGGCGGAATCCGAAACGCATGCTGCTTTGCAGCAATCACACAGTATCTGTTCAAACAGCGGCGTTGCGCTGACGTACCGTTTTTGAAGCTACAGTGCGGGCGCTTCGGGTCGACGTTTTCTTTTTGGTTTTTTCAGCTCGGGGCTTTGCACTTTTCGTGGCCGCCGCCGCCATGTCCGCGATCGAGTACTCGTCAAGAACGCCTGTGAACGCATCAAGCGCATTATTGACGATCTGTCCCAGATGTTTGCCGCTTTCTTTGGCGGTTGGACTTGTGGTCGCAATACTCGCTTCCATCGCGCGAATAACCTGACCCATATGAATATCGCTAGCCGGTTGCGCCAGCTTCACTCCACCGCGTCGTCCACGCACGGCCTCGATAAAACCGGCGCGTGATAACAGGTGGACGATCTTGAAAGTGTTTTGCGGGGTAATACCCAGGCGCTCGGAAATTTCCGCAACCTTGATCAATTGGTCTTCCGACTGCGCGCAATCAATAAGAACACGAATAGCGTGGTTGGTCGTCTTGCTCAGTCGCATGTCAAAAATCACTGCCTTTAAATAAGAGACCGAAGCTTCTCATTTCGCTTTCCTTCAGGCAAGCGCCAATGATTGAAATGGGAGGGCGAACTAATTGTTTTTCTAGGCATGCGAGGGCCAGGATTAGTGGGCGTACACCTCCCAAATTGGGCTTTGGGTGGGGATGATCACAAAAACTATACGATCAAAGTATATAAATTGTCACAGCGCGCATTTTAAAGTTGACTAAATTAGTCAGGATAAATTATTACAATGCCAGGTTTTGCATCATGGCTTGTGACGGCGTTTCGCATGCTTCCAAGCCAAGCATTGTTAGTATCCAAAAGAAGCTCGTGATACCTCAGGTGGGATTGAATGTTGCACAAAATATTTTACGTGATGACTGCCGTGTGTTTGACATTGGCAGTGTCCACCGCTCGCTCTGACGCCGCAAAGGTTGGCGATGTATTAGAGACATATGCCAACCTCGCTGAGGCGGGCTATCAGGATTCTGTCACGTCTGCGAACAAGCTGCAGGTTGCCGTCGATGCATTCCTGCAAGTGCCAACAGCACAAAACCTGGAAACGGCACGGGCTGCGTGGATCTCGGCCCGCGTACCGTATATGCAGACGGAGGTGTTCCGCTTCGGCAACAAGATTGTCGACGACTGGGAGGGGCGCGTGAATGCGTGGCCGCTTGATGAGGGTCTGATCGACTATGTTGATGGTGGACCAGACGGCGCCGAATCTGCCGAGAACACGCTATTTGCAGCCAATGTTATCGCCAATCGTTCTTTGAAGATTGACGGCAAAAACGTTGACGCTTCCGCCATTACAAAGGCTCTCCTCACTGAGACATTGCATGAGGCAGGTGGTATCGAGGCCAATGTTGCAACAGGCTATCATGCGATCGAGTTTCTGCTTTGGGGCCAGGACTTAAATGGTACCAAGGAAGGTGCCGGCGCTCGACCCGCCACGGACTTTGATCAGGAAAATTGTACCAATAAGAACTGTGACCGCCGTGCAGCCTATCTCAAGACTGTAACCGATCTGCTGGTTGACGATTTGAACTGGATGGCAAAGCAGTGGGGCCCAAACGGACGAGCGCGCCAGACACTGCTGTCGGATCCCAGCCAGGGCGTGAAGGCGATTTTCACCGGTTTAGGCAGCCTGACTTATGGTGAGATGGCAGGTGAACGCATTCGCCTGGGTTTGCTGCTGCATGATCCGGAAGAAGAGCACGATTGCTTTTCAGACAACACGCACAACTCGCACTTCTACGACATTGTTGGAATTCGAAACGTCTATCTCGCCAGTTATACGCGAACAGACGGCACCGTTGTTAAGGGTGCGGCCGTGTCTGATCTGGTGCG
>JAJFHI010000285.1 GCA_021775715.1 Hyphomicrobiaceae bacterium
CGGAAAAGTTTTGCGCCATGCAGCCATTTTGATCGTCGCCGAAACTGAAATTCCATTCCGCGTTTTCAAAACTCAGAATTTTGACCCGACAGAAACCAAACTCGTCGTCACAGCCGCCGATCCGGAACGCCGCATCGTTTACGAGTTGAATGCTGAACCCGCAGCAATTGAATACGCCAAGGCAATCGGTTTGATGGCAAACGACCTCGGACCGTTCAGTTTCGCGTCTTATCCGCTCGGCGTTAAAATTGGCGGTGACTACTACTGCCGGTCAATCCGCAACATGAACAAGGATGGCAGTCTGTCATTCTTCTGCGCAATCGACGAAGGTCTCGTGTTTACCGTTGCGCGGCCAAACGACATTCTCCAGTCGACCGAGGCATCGTTACAGAGCCTTGACAAGTCGCTTAACGGAATCGAGGTAATTCTTGGCTTTGAATGCATTCTGCGGCGACTTGATGCGGAAAACCGTCAAGCGCGCCGCGAGCTCGTGCAGATGTATCAGGATTACGGTGTTGTGGGCTTTCAGACTTACGGCGAACAGTACAACGCGATGCATCTCAATCAGACGTTAACGGGCATAGCCTTTGGTTCAAATCCTGAGATCGATCGCGAATCTAAAACTTCGATGGCCGAAGAGGGGGCCGAGTGATGACCGCCGAAACGGACCTGCATCGACAAATCGAAAAGCTGACAAAGATCAATAAGGCGCTGATGGCGCGTGTCGAGCGCTCGATGGACCAGCAGGGAAACTCCTATTCACTGTTCACGACGGCGATTGGCCTTGAGACCCAAAATCGCGCCCGGACCGACGAGCTTAAATCCGCGCTCGAAAACCTTGAGCGATCTAACGAAGCTTTGGTTTTGGCGCGCGACACGGCGGAACGGGCCGTCCAAGTCAAGACTCGGTTTTTTACGGCTGTTGGCCATGACGTATTGCAGCCGTTGAACGCGGCGCGCCTTTCGCTCTCAGCGCTCGGCGAAAGTGATGAGATTGAAGAGCACAAAAACCTCGCACGGCAGATAGATCACGCGCTAACCTCGATCGAGGACCTGCTGCGAACGATCATCGACATCTCAAAACTTGAAGCAGGCATGACACGGCCAGCGCCAAAAAACATTAGGCTTGATGAGTTCTTTGAATCAATCGCACAGGATTTCAAACCCCTTGTGGAAGAAAAGGGTCTAGAGTTTCATATTGAACAGCATGGTAACTTGGGTGTCTATACTGACTTGTTGATGTCGCGGCGGATACTACAAAACCTGCTCGCCAATGCTGTACGCTACACATCTCACGGCCACATTGCCTTACGCGCACAGACCAGTGGATCTGACGTGATTATCTCGGTGGAAGACACCGGGCCAGGAATCCCGGCGCATGAACGCGAACGCATTTTTGAGGAATTTGAGAGGGGCAAGTCTGCAGAAGGACTGCGCCGCGGCGGGTTCGGTCTCGGTTTATCAATCGTGCAGCGCATGGCAACAGCCCTGGGCCATGACATCAAGCTTCAGTCGGAACTCGGCCGCGGCACGGTGTTTTCAATCACTATGCCAGCAGCAGACATTCGGGCCGTTGACTCAAGAGTGCGGTCCCGAATTGATTATTCTATCGAGCAATATGGATTTGAGAATAGGAATGTGCTGGTCATCGAGAACGACGAACAAGTCCAGCAGGCGATGGAAGTCGTTCTAAATCGCTGGTCCTGTAACACTTCAGCCGTGAAGAACTTGGCGGGAATTGCGAATTTACTTTGTGATCCCTCCGCCAAGCCAGACATCGTGCTTGCCGATTATCATCTCGACCGGGACGAATGCGGGTTGGATGCCGTTGGGCTGATCCGACAAAAATGGGGCAATGAAATTCCTGCAATCGTTATTACGGCAGACCATGCACCAGAGACGACACGGAAGGTTGCTGCGGCACAATGTGAATTGCTGCACAAACCGGTACGCCCGGCGGAGCTGCGCGCTCTTGTGCAACACATGCTTGTTTAGGGAGGTAGCAATTTCAGAATAAGATGTCTCTAGCGCGTGTCGTCATCAAACGCATCAGCGTTGCGAACGTTTTCAAAAGCAACACTTGAGGCGGCGATTACAGCCTGCGTCCGAGATGCGACGTTGAGTTTACGCAAAATCTCTGACACATGGGCCTTCACTGTCGAATCGCCGACCTTCAGTTCGTAGGCGATCTGTTTGTTTAACAAGCCTTCTCGCAACATCTTGAGAACGCGCAACTGCTGCGGAGTCAACGTGCGCAGCTTTTGAACCATCTCTTCCTGTTCATTGTTTGTGTCACTATTCTTGTCCGGCGGCTCATATCCACGCGGCAAACAGATCACACCATTCATGACCGATTCAATTGCTGCCGCAAGTTCATCCTTGCGCACGGACTTGAGCATAAAACCAGCGGCGCCATAAGTCATCGCTTGGTGAATGATTCGCGGGTCTTCCATGCCGGACACGATCAGGATCGGCAGCTTTGGATAGCGCGTGCGTAACTCCAACAAGCCGTCAAAACCACCGGTACCAGGAAGTGAAAGATCAAGCAGCACAAGGTGAAAATCGTTTTCCGCCGCTATTGCCGCATTGGCCGCTTCAATCGAGGAAGCTTCAACAATATTCGCGTCAGGAAATGCAGCCTTGATCGCCAGATTCATCGCATCCAGGAACAAGGGATGATCGTCAACGACAAGGAAGTTTTCAGGCATCTTGTTTGTAACCAGAGCCGAGGCCGAATTTCGATGAGCGGCCATAGTTTCATATCCTTTAGCTTTCTCCGCCTCTGGGCGCCGTGTCAACATTATACGGGGCCGACCACGGTAAGCAGCCGGCCCCATACAAATGCGCGCCACCAGGGAGCTGGCGCTAACAATCACGATTCAATCAATTTTGGAGCCTTGAACGTCCAATGCATACTACTTTGCTTAAGGTGGCCCACGTCTGACATTGCCAAATAGTACAAAGGTGACAACACCCTTGATCGGTAATGTGGCGCACCTCGACTGATAACACGGTAGTTTTTAACGCGGCGGTGTCCGCGCATGTAATTGAACTCGGAAGCAAGAAAAACAATGCAGGGTTTGGCATTGCGGTTTGGTTCGCAATATTGATGCTCGCATTATCGGTGAGCGGCCTTGCTTTTTTAGCCTCAGGTGGCCCCGCCCGCGTTTGCCGATCAAGGCACTTCGACCCCAAAACGGGCTGCCGGATCAAGACGTATCGCGCACCGGCACCCAAGAATATCCCAGGCCGACCGTTAGATGTCTTGGAATGCCATCCAGCGCGCGAGAGCAATAGGCTACGCCAATCTCATGTGGCACGCTGAAGGAACCGATGGATGGGCTGACTGAAATGGCTAGTTGATAGCCGTGCAGCCAATGTCTGTCGCGTCTAGCAAGACCCCTAAACAGTCAAAATGACGTGTTGAAAGTCTGCCGAGCGATACCTCAGGCAGACCGGGCGACATCCACATCATCCAAGCCAGCCAACTCCTCTTCTGTGAGCACGCGACTGCGCGTCAGGAATCGAACACCCTCCGACGCCTCGAGCGAAAAACCCGTGCCTCGCCCATTCACAACATCAACAATCAGTTGCGTGTGGTTCCAGTACTCAAATAGAGACCGGCTTATATAGAACGGCAATCCGCCAATTTCTCCTAAAAAGATGTCGTGCTCGCCAAAAAGAAACTCATCCACTGCGTAACACATGGGCGCGCTACCATCGCAAAAACTTCCCGACTGGTGAAACAGGAGCGGCCCGTAACGCTTCGACAATAGCGACACAAGGTTCAACGCTTTCTGTGTTGCTGTCACACGTTCTGTCATGTCGCAGACATCACCCTAACCGCTCGCACATTGTCGAAAAGCGATCCTAACTCCAAGCCTCCGCTTACCGATATTCCAAATGGTCGAAATTTACGGGAATGACTTAAGTTCCTGAAATTCAGAATACTGGCATAGTTCTCCAATCAAATTGCCGCAAACAAATGAAAGAGCATCAACAACCGAGCCTCATCCATACAGCAATGTCTGCACGACCCTGCGCTGGACGAACGGCAGCGCCGCTATAATTTTAAGTGCAGCGATGACCAGACCGCGCACGAGCGGGTTTGGTGATGTGATGGCTTTGCGTCCACGTTCACTAAAGCCGATGGCTTGTTCACCTTCGGCATGACGTGCGGCGGTGTAACCATCAAGATCGCTGTCAACGAGGCGTCGGGCAAAATCTGCGCTGTCGGAGATTCCTAGATTCATGCCGCGGCCACCGGCGGGTGAATGACAGTGCGCGGCATCACCGGCCAAAAAGACGTGACCCTTTTGGTAACTATCGACCTGACGCACGGAAATCTTGAACTGGCCTTCGCGCCGCACGTTTGTAACGGTCATGTCGAGGGGCAGGGTTTCAAGTGCATCAGCTGTGTTGGAAATGATGCGATACCGTTTCGCTTCAAGAGGCACCACAATAACGACTTCGCCGTGGGGCAAAAGACAGTTGGTGAATGACGTCGGGTTCGGCCAGCCCTCAACGTCGACATCTGCAATTGACCAGGTCTCGGGAAGATCAAACCCAGGATAGTCATAGCCAATGCAGTCGCGGGTGGTACTTTTGATCCCATCGGCACCTAAGACATAGTCATACTTTGCCTCATCGCCACCTCGCGTCGTTGCAATAACTTGGTCGTCGAACTGCGTTAAGGCGATCAGCTCGGTCTCGTAACGTACTGCTCCGCCGAAACCGACGAATGCGTCTTTCAAAATTCCTTCCGTGCGGTCCTGTGCCAGACCTAAGAGGAAATCATAGTCGCTCTGCCGTGAATCGGATCTGATGGGCAGCGTTAGTATATTGTCGACACCGTTGTAGAACTTGGCGCTGCGATATCGAATGCCCTCCGCCAGAAGTTTGTCCGTCACACCGGATGGTTGCAGTATCTCCAAACTGTATGGGAGGATACCGACGGCGCGCGAAAATGACGAAGCCGCATCGCGCCGATCGATGACGTCAGCAATAGTGCCTCGCCGCGCCAATTCAACCGCGGCTGTCAATCCCGTGGGGCCAGCACCAACAATAAGAACACGCATTTCTAAGCCTCGTAAGTTACGTTAAAGACGGTAGCGGCTGTATGTTCCGCGACGAAGAAGATTATGCCGTCCTTAGAATTATGCGAAACATAATTTCATAATCACGCTGGACTTTGCCCAGCAGGCACAATTCAACTGGAGATTTGGTCCAACCTCACCTACGATCTCAGACGATATTTCCCACTTGACACATATGCAGCTATGGAGAAAACCCATGGGCGAGATCACCGCGAATATAAACTGGTTAGCCGTTATTGTCGGGGCTGTTCTGGCCTTCCTCCTCGGTTGGCTATGGTATTCACGTAGCCTGTTTGGAACCAAGTGGGCCGAAGGCGTTGGCGTGTCGTTGGGCGATGCGTCTGAAATGCCTATAAAGGCAATGGTGACACAGGCCATTGCAACATTTTTTTTCGCCTGGCTCGTTGGCGTTTTTGCAGCCAACAGCGCTGTTCCCACACTTATTCTTGTTGTTTCGACAATTGTCCTACTTATGGCAAGCGGTGGCTTCTTCTCAAAAAAGAGTGCCTACGCGATCGCAACAGAAACCGGCTTTGTCGTCACCATGGCCGTTCTTATGGTTGGCGTACATTTCTTTATTTAGGGCTACCGAAGTTGGTGATAAGGACTTCTCTTGTCTCGCCGTCTGCGGGAAACATAAACTCGATCTTCAAGTCGGCAAGGGCGATGTCTTCAGCGCAACCGAACTGTGCGATGGTGGAAAACAACGACAACGTTATGCCATTCGCCTGATATCGCGTTGATACGACCGCCGGCAAGACGCCGTTGTCTTCTCCAGCACTTGCGCCGACCTCGGCAGCAAGCTTATCAGCAGCCTTGTCCAACACGGCATCACCACCAAGATGCGCGCTTTCCGTGCGCAGACGCACAACCATGTACCGAGCGACCTCTGGCCAATTATCGATTGAGCCGCGAACAGCTTCTGATTCCGTCATAGTCGTCAGCAAGCTATCGCCCGGCTGCACGCCCATTGCTGCAAACAATGCATTTGCTGTGGTGTTGGTCTTGACCAACGTCCAGTGTTTATCGACAGCAATTGCGGGAAAGGGATCGTGCCGCATCAACGTCCAGTCAACGGCGGCGCGGACATGCGCCATCTCGCTCTCATCGAGATCGCGCTTTTGATAGGCCGGCGAAAATCCAGCCGAGTTAAGAAGCGTGTTGCGCGCCGCCCGAGGGATCGTCAACGCGTCGGATAATTGAATGACCATCGACCGGCTGGGCTTCGAGCGGCCGGTTTCCAAAAACGCAATGTGCTTTGCCGAAACATCGCCTACCAGGCCGAGGTCAAGCTGGCTCATACGACGTCGCCCGCGCCAATCTTTAAGGATGGCTCCGAAACTGTTGTCCATAATCTACGGTCCTTTTTTCGCTCTGCCGAGAATAAGCATACCCGCGTCCGCACCCAAGGACACTTACCTCCGAGGTAATTGCTGATGCGACCGCCATGGGTCTACGTAAGAGCAGATACAGAACAAAAGGAGATGAAACGATGAATTTTGAAACCACCGAGACTTGGCTGAAAGTGATGTCAGCGCTTGTAATCGGCTTCGGCACGCTTGTCGCGGTTGCCGCCTACCCGCCGTTCGCTGGCGTCACCGAGTTCTTTCTCGATTTGGCGATGTGGCCGGTTGATGGTGCACAATCCGTTTCTTCACCGGTCACACGTTTTATTTGCGCTGTAACGGGCGGTGCCTTGATTGGCTGGGGTATTTTGTTCTGGCTGGTCTCCACCCGGCTCTACCCACGCGAACCCGAATTGGCTCGGACGCTTATCCTGTCCAGCATTGGCACCTGGTTCGTCGCCGACTGCATTGCGTCGGTCGTCGCCGGAGTTCCGATGAACGTCCTTCTCAATGTGCCGTTTCTCGTAGGCTTCGCCTGGCCGTTGTGGCGCGCGCCGGAACGTGTGGAGGTGTAGGACGGGCGTGATGTCAGGATCAATTCAAATGTCCATCATCACCCCACACGCGCCAGCAACACTCCATCGCGATCGAAAACTGCCACGTCGATGGCGATTTCGGCATTGCCAATGGCGCCCAGCGCAGTCGCGCGTGCTTTGGCGGCAACGAGACCTGCGAGATCAACGTCTGCTGCTTGCGCCATCCGGAAAACTTCCAGTGCTGTGTTCGCCTGAGGCGTCTTTGCAACGACCTCGGATGGAGCACCTGCATCCTCAAGCCATCCAGCCAGCACGTCAAAATCAACACCGCCCCGTTTGGAGTGGAGATCAAGACGGCCCTGCGCCAGCTTAATCATTTTCGCGATGCCGCCTGCAATCGTGACGCGCGGCACAGGGTGGGTTTTGAGATACTTCAACATGCCGCCGACGAAGTCTCCCATGTCGATCAACGCGCCTTCATCCAAACCATCGAGCTTGGCGATTGCCTCTTCCGAGGTCGTGCCGGTCGAGCCTGCGATGTGATCGATGCCGGTGGCGCGTGCGATGTCGATGCCGCGATGGATGGAATCGATCCACGCCGCACATGAAAACGGAATGACAATCCCGGTTGTACCCAACACCGACAATCCACCGACGATCCCGAGTCGTCCATTGAGCGTTTTCTTCGCCAGCTCCTCCCCGTCGGGAATTGAAACTTCTATAGCGATGTCGATCGGATGGGATTGAGAACGTGCTGCCGCTACCTCGGCGATGGCGGTGCGCATCATTTCGCGCGGCACGGGATTGATGGCGGGCTCGCCCGGTGGCAATGGCAGGCCGGGTTTGGTCACCGTGCCGATGCCTTTTCCGGCGTGAAACGTGATGCCTGATCCGACAGCCCCCGCACGAACCGTGACGACCACCAGCGCGCCGTGCGTTACGTCCGGGTCGTCGCCTGCGTCTTTTATAACGGCGGCGCGTGCAAAGCCCTCGCCCAGCTCGTGTGAGGCCAAAGAAAAGGCAATCCGTTGGCCTTTCGGCAGCGTCACCGTGACAGGGTCCGGAAACTCACCCGTCCATAACGCCTCGACGGCCGCACGCGTTGCAGCCGTTGCACATGTGCCCGTCGTCCACCCGCGCCGAAGCGTGTCTTTTTGACTTTTTGAATCCATTGCAATCGAGGTTATGACAGGTTCCAGACAACACAACCAGTTGGATCTCATGACCCAGGCTCCACACGAACACCTTCCTGGCCTCGTTATCGGTGCACCGCGGTCAGGCGGCGGCAAAACAACCGTGACGCTTGGACTGCTGCGCGCACTGACGGCACGCGGCCATACAGTGCAGCCATTTAAATGTGGCCCCGACTATATCGATCCCGCCTTTCACACACACGCAGCCGGTCGCCCAAGCATTAACCTCGATTCATGGGCCATGCGTGCTGAAACCGTCGAGGCGATGATTTCTGATAACGCCACCGGTGCCGACTTTGCCATTGCCGAGGGTCTGATGGGATTATTTGACGGCGTTGCTACTCCCGGCACCTGGGGCACGGGTGCCAGTGCGGATACGGCTGCGGCGAACGGCTGGCCGGTCATCCTCGTGCTCGATGTTTCAGGTCAAGCGCAGACGGCTGCCGCCGTTGCACATGGATTTGCCAACTATCGGACAGATGTCACGGTTGGCGGCGTCATCCTCAACCGTGTCGGAAGTGAGCGGCACATGCGGCTCGTCGGCGGCTCCATTGAAGAAGCCGGGTTGAAACTATTGGGCGGCCTGCCGCGACGCGAAGACCTCACCCTACCTGAACGCCATCTTGGCTTGGTGGTTGCTGAGGAAACCAGCGATCTCGAGGAACGGCTCGAAGCTTTGGGCGGCTTTATTGCCGAACATATCGACGTTGATGCGATCCCGGCTTTGGCGGCAGCAAAACCGAGCGGCTTTGGCATCAATGCGGCAGGGAGCAACCACCGCATTACACCGCCAGGGCACCGCATTGCCTTAGCGCGCGATGCCGCATTTTCGTTTATCTATCCTCATCTTTTGGCCTCGTGGCGCGCTGCAGGGGCAGAGATCACAACATTCTCGCCACTCGCCAACGAAGGCCCTGACCCTAGCGCAGACGTCGTATGGCTGCCGGGCGGATACCCGGAACTGCACGCGGGAACAATTGCAAGCGCAACAACCTTCCTTGATGGCATGCGCAAAGCTGCCGAGAGTAAACCGGTTCACGGTGAATGCGGAGGGTTCATGGTTCTCGGCGACCGGCTTGAAGACAAGGAAGGGCAGAACTTCAAGATGGCGGGCCTCCTCAATCTCGAAACATCATTCCAAAAGCGGCGCATGCACTTGGGTTATCGCCGCGCCATACTCAAAGTCGACTGCCCTATTGGCAAAGCGGGAACGACAATCCGCGGCCACGAGTTCCACTACGCCAGCATTCTCAAATCCGGCGACGAGCCGCTTGCGGACCTTTTTGATGCCCAATCTAAGCCTGTTGCCGAACGCGGTGCACGACGCGGTAACGTCAGCGGCTCGTTTTTTCACATGATTGATGCTGCTTTCGACTGAGGACTACCGAAACCGCTGTGAAAAATTGGCAGAGGTGCTATGGCTCGCCGTCACGTGAACTCAATTGATAGCCGGAACCTGATGCCGACAGACGATACCAAGCCTAAAAACACATCGCCGCTAACCACACCGAGCCGCGGCTCGGTCATGCTAGTTGGTTCCGGTCCGGGCGATCCTGGCCTGCTGACGGTCGCAGCTTTGCGCGCGCTGGAGACTGCAGATGTGGTTCTCTACGACACGTTGGTGGCGGAACCAATTCTCGATCTTATTGGCGCTCAGGCCAAACGTATTCACGTCGGCAAAAAGGGCTACGGCCACAACCGCCCCCAGGGAGAAATCAACACGTTGATCGTCGAGATGGCTCAGGCCGGGCATAAAGTTGTGCGGCTTAAATCTGGTGACCCGCTGATTTTCGGGCGTGCGGGCGAAGAGATCGAAGCCTGTCAGTCCGCCGGTATTCCGCTTGAAGTGGTACCTGGCATTACGGCCGCACAAGGTGCCGCCGCGCGTATGGCCGTATCACTGACGCACCGGCATGAAGCGCGGCGGCTGCAGTACATTACTGGGCACGATGCGACAGGAAATCTACCAGAATCCATCGATTGGACAGTCGTCGCAGACCCACAAGCGACAACCGTCGTCTACATGCCGCGAATGACGATCACCGCACTTGCTGAACGGGCCGCTGCTTCAGGCATGGACATGTCAACGCCCGCAATCGTGATCATCAACGCGACACGCGATAACGAACTGCAGTTTAAGACGACGATGGCCGACATCGTTGCAACCGTTGAAAAAGCACAAACCACCGACCCAATGTTGATTCTTATTGGCCAGGCGATGAGCCGGGCACAGGTAAGCGATGCGCTAAGCTCAGACCTCAAACCCGCGCAAGGCGCTGCTTAATCGCTCTGCCGCATCCTTTGATGGCGGCAAACCAACCCGCAGCCAGTTCGGCGCATAGTCAAACGGCCTGACGAGAATTCCCGCCTGCGCCAAACGATCGAAAATATCGGCGGCCTGTTCGTGCTTTGCGAGGCGAAACAACGACGTCCCGCCAATTATATCGCAACCGGCACATCTGAGGCGATGATCGAGGTCTGCCGCTGCATCCGCCAACGTCTTGCGCGTTTCAATCATCCAATGCCCATCGACGAGTGCCTGACGGCCGATCCAAACGGCCGGGCCGGACACCGGCCAATCACCAATGCTTTTACGCAAAAGATCAGCAACAGGGTTTTGCGATAAAACAAACCCAAGCCTTAAACCGGCCAAGCCATAGAACTTGCCAAACGAGCGCAACACAACGAGTGCCGGACAGCGCGCCAGTTCGGACACAACCGAGGCGTCCAACATCACGTCGCAGAACGCTTCATCGACAATCATGAGCCCACCGCGTTCGGCCACAGCGTCGGCGATGGCGCAACAGTTATCGACTGACAGAACTCGGCCATCCGGATTGTTCGGATTCACAACAAGGGCGATGTCTGCCGTTGCCAGATCAGCAATATCTTGAGTTGTGTGAACATCGTGACCAGCCGCCGTCCACGCTTCAGCGTGGCTGGCATAAGTGGGGCCAAGAATAACAACGCGCCGGCAACCGTTAATCAAACGCGGCAAATGAGAGATCGCAACATCAGATCCCGCGACGGCGACAATATTAGTGGCCTCGGCGGCGCTATAGGCATAACGTGCCGCGCTCTCGAGTTCACGTATCGCTTCCGGCTCCGGCAATCGCGCCCAGGTGTCTGGCAGCATCGAAGTGAAATGGTAGCCCCACGGGTTTATACCGGTGGAAAGATCAAGCCAGGGCTCGGGCGCGTTTGGATACAGGTCGCGGGCTACAGCAAGCCTGCCGCCGTGAGATGAAAACTTAGAGGCGGCGCCTCCAGCGTCAGAGGGTTGGGAAGTTATGGACTTAGGTGGCACAGAACGATTGCTTTTGCTGAGTGCGGCATTTGCTGTCGATGCCGCAGTTGGTTATCCCGACACCGTGTACCGCAAGATTGGGCACCCCGTCACCTGGCTTGGCAGGCTGATCAACTATTTGGACGAAACTCTCAACAAGGCATTTACCAGTCACTTGGCCCGCCGCCTCTGGGGAATACTTACTCTGGTCGCGATCGTTTGTGCCGCATGGGGCGTCGGCGTACTGGTTATGAGGGTCGCCGACAGTTTTTCTCTCCTAGGTCTCATCATCATCGTGCCCGCCGCAAGCGCGCTGCTGGCAGCACGCAGCCTCAACAACCATGTGTCTGATGTCGCTAGAGCCTTGGAGCGTGATGGCCTTGGCGCCGGTCGGGAGATGGTGGCGCATATTGTTGGCCGCGACGCAATATCCCTTGATGAAGCCGGGGTCTCGCGGGCTGCCATCGAAAGTCTGGCCGAGAATTTCTCTGATGGTGTCACCGCGCCAGCGTTTTGGTTTGGTATGGCCGGATTGCCGGGCATGGCCGTCTACAAAGCCGTCAACACCGCCGACAGCATGATCGGATATCGATCCGACAAATATCGCGACTTTGGCTGGGCCTCGGCGCGGATGGATGACGTCTTGAACTTCCCGGCATCCAGGTTGTCGGCAATGCTGTTGATCCTCGCCGCGGTTGTGACACCTGGTGCATCCGCACGCAACGCCTTCATCGCTATTGGACGCGATGCGAGACGGCACCGTTCGCCCAACGCGGGCTGGCCGGAAGCTACCATGGCCGGCGCACTGGACTTAGAGTTGGCCGGACCGCGCACATATAACGGCGCAGTCGTAGATGACGCGATGATGGGTATTGGGCGGCGTGAGGCGACCGCCAATGACATCCGCAATGCACTGAAACTTTACCAACGAGCCGTGGCGATTGGTGTTGGGATTGTACTGTTACTTGCCTTTTTGATTTTGAAGTCAGCCTAACGCGTTAGCGCGCCAATTTCAGCAGCGCTTCGATGTCTAGGTGACGTTCGAGATGGGCGGCAAGATCATCCAGCGTTTTTTCGATTTTCGTGTCGTAGTTCAACCTTTCGTCGGCCAAACCGCCAAGGCGCTTTACCCATGCGCCGCGTTGAGCATCGTGTGCGAAAAAGCCGTGCGCGTAGGTGCCGGACACAACTCCGTCCTCTGAAACAGCTCCGTCAACATGGCCGTCTGAAAACCGCACAAGCGGGCGCACAAGATCGTCGCCTGTCGTTTTGCCCATATGCATTTCATAACCAGAGAATGTGACGTCGTCGGCTACGGTCACACCTGTCACGGCTTCCAACGTTTTTTTTCCCGTCATAACGGTGTTGACGCGAAGCAACCCAAGCCCTTCAACCGTCTCAGGCACACCCTCAACACCCTCGGAATCGGCAATGGTTTCGCCTAACATCTGGTAACCGCCGCACACGCCCAACACGTGCCCACCACGGCGAACGTGTGCTTTAAGGTCGATGTCCCAGCCAAGATTTCTAAGTGCTGCTAAGTCGGCAATTGTTGCTTTACTGCCAGGAAGAATAACGAGGTCTACAGCTGCAGGAATGGCGTCTCCGGGCTTTATTAGATTAAGCGCGATATTCGGGTCCAACCGCAACGGATCGAGATCATCGAAATTCGCGATGTGCGGCAACATCAAAACAGCAATGCGAACGCACGCACCTTCAGCTGCCGCCCAGCGCGACGCCTCCCGCAACGCCAAGGCGTCTTCGGCAGGGAGTATCTGCGCGTCTTCAAAATGCGGCACGACGCCAATGGACTGCCAGCCCGTCATATCGGCGATCGCTTTCAAGCCATCGTCAAACAACGACACATCGCCACGCATACGATTTATAATGAAACCACCGATCATTGCCGCGTCGTCATCGTCGATAACGGTTTTGGTGCCGACCACACTCGCAATCACACCACCGCGATCGATGTCTCCAATAACCACAACAGGAACATCGGCAGCACGAGAAAACCCCATGTTTGCAATATCGTTGGCACGCAGGTTGATTTCCGATGCACTGCCTGCCCCCTCGACAAGCACGAAGTCGACGTCTGTTTTAATCGTCTCAAAGCTTTCAAGAACGCGTGGCATCAAACCGACTTTGAGATCCTGATAATCGCGGGCATTCGCCGCCATTTCAACGCGCCCCTGCACCACGACTTGCGCTCCCGTCTGGCTTTGTGGCTTTAGCAAAATCGGGTTCATGTGAACCGTCGGTGCAACCCGCGCGGCACGTGCCTGCAAGGCCTGCGCACGACCAATCTCCCCACCGTCAACAGTAACCGCAGCGTTATTCGACATGTTTTGCGGTTTGAACGGATTGACACGATGTCCACGGTTGGTCAGCAGACGGCAAAGCCCGGCAACAATCAGCGACTTGCCAACGTCTGACCCCGTCCCCTGAAACATCAGCGCTTTGGCTGTCATGAAAGTGCTTTCCAACGGGATTGATTCAGGTTCTCGCTGACAAGTGCTCGAACGATCACACGCTAATGCTCAATACCAAGCTGCGATTTCACGCCGGACTTAAAGTGGTGCTTTACCGCGCCCATCTCCGTTACGGTATCGGCGATCTCAATCAACTCCGGCTTCGCATTGCGACCGGTCACGACGACGTGCAGATCGGGACGGCGCGCCGCCAAAGTCGCCACCACCTCATCCAGCGGGAGATAATCGTAACGCAGCGCGATGTTAAGTTCGTCCAGAATCACAAGCTTGATTTCCGGATCGGCCATCAACTCACAGGCCTTCTTCCACGCCGCGACACACGCCGCGATATCGCGGGCCTTGTCCTGTGTCTCCCAGGTGAAGCCTTCACCCATCGAATACCACTGCACCTGAGCGCCGAATTTCTCGAGCGCCGGTCGTTCGCCCGTCTCCCATGCACCCTTAATGAATTGCACAACACCGATTTTCCAACCGTGGCCAAGGCATCTAAGTGCCAGCCCGAACGCTGCCGTTGATTTGCCCTTGCCTGGGCCGGTGTGAACCAGCAACAAACCTTTTTCGATCTTCTTCGAGGCCACTTCGGCGTCTTGCACCGCTTTGCGCTTTGCCATTTTGGCGCGGTGGCGGGCTA
>JAJFHI010000286.1 GCA_021775715.1 Hyphomicrobiaceae bacterium
CCGCCAGCCTCGCCAGACACAACGTTGGCCTTGCGAATGGCATCAAGCAGCGATGTCTTACCGTGGTCGACGTGACCCATGATGGTTACAACAGGCGCACGTGTCACACGTGTTCCATCTTGGTCCTCTTCCTGGCCCAAGAAGCCTTCTTCAACGTCGGCTTCAGAAACGCGCTTTGCAGTGTGGCCAAATTCAGCAACGATCAACTCAGCTGTGTCCGTATCCACGACATCATTGATCTTGTGCATCTCGCCTTCCTTCATGAGGAATTTGATCACATCCACGGAACGCTCCGTCATGCGGTTGGCGAGTTCCTGGATGGTGATAACCTCAGGAATAATTACTTCCCGCGAAATCTTCTCACGCGGTGTTGCGATACCCAATGATTTTTGTTTTTCACGCTCGCGCTTACGTTTAAGCGATGCGATCGAACGTTCGCGCTGCTCGCGGTTGAGCAGCTTGTCGACTGTCAGCTTGCCACGTTCGCGACGCTCGTCCTGACCCTTTTGCGGTGCGCGCGCACCTTTGCCGCGCTTGCCACCACGTTCGTCAGCAGAAGCATTGTCTTTTGCTTTTACCGCCGCCGGTGCAGTGCGCGTTGGGCGTTTGATTGCACCTTCTTCAGGCGGCGCCTCTGCCAGCTCTGGTGGAACAGGAAGTTGGATCTCGCGCGGCTTGCCGCCTGCGCGTGGCAGTCTTGCGGTATCGAGCGAGCGCCGCCCGCCGCGCTGCTCGCGCCCCGCCGATTTTGCAGCCGGCGTAGAAGTCGCGGCTTTCGCGCCAGCACGTGCAGCGGCAGGAGCCGACTCCGCCTCAATCTCTTTCTTTGCAGCAGGTTTCGGCTCAACTACTTTGGCACTCTCTTTTGGCGGTGCCTTAGCGACTGGCTCGGCAGCGGCTTTTTTAGCCTCTTCTGCAGCTTTGGCCGACGCCTCTTTGGCGCGCGCCTGGGCCGCAGCTTCGTCCACTGCCTGTTGCTCTTTGGCCTGTGCCAAAGCGCGGGTCCGCGCATCGCGCTCTTCGCTCGACAAACCTTTTAAAGCGGCGCTGTCGGCTGCAGCCGGTTTTGCGGCGCGTGGAGCGGCCTTCGGTTTCGCCGGAGCCTCAACAATTTTCTCCGAAACTTCCGGTGCCGGAGCTTCCTCATTGGCTTCTCCAGGAGTTGCCAACTTACGTGTTTTGCGCTTTTCAACCACCACCGACTTAGACCGGCCATGGCTGAACTTCTGCCGCACAAGGCCCGACTCGACCGTCCGCTGCAGAGACAGCGGTTTGCGCGTCCCTGACCGTAGGGTTTTATCGGACGTGTCTTTGGTGTCGCTCATACGTTTTCCGTTCAAACTCGTTTTTTTCAGCAACCGTCAGGCTGCTTCTGATTGCTCACAGCCCGACCGATAGCGCGCAAGACGCCCGGCTTCACTTATAAATCGTTCCGCAGCTCCACCGATAATTAGCGCAGCATGTACCACATTTGACCGGCCCATGGCCAAACTCAATTGATCGACAGTCAAACAATCGACGATGGCGCAGAACTTTGTGGCTTTTTGCCCGCTATCTCGAGCGATCGCCAGAAATTTCCGGTCAAGCTTATCGCGACCGCCCGGTGCGGCTTCCGCCGAATGGATCAGCCCTTTGGTCCGGCCAGCTTCCAGAGTTGCGGTCACCTTATCAAAACCGGCCACAACCTGACCCGCCTTGTTGGCCATCGCCAGCGCATTCGTGGCACGATTAACCAACAAATTTTCAATCATTTCCGTGAGATCGGTCGGCACGTCGACCGATTGCTTCAAACCGCTGGCAAAGGCGCGCTTTTTGGCGGCCTCGGCAACAGAGGTTTTGTCAGCCGTCACCCAGACGCCTCGTCCAGGCAGCTTTAAACTAAGATCAGGAACAATAACCCCATCAGGGCCTGCGACAAATCGAATTAAGTCGTCGCGTTCTTGGCGCGTGCGCGAGACAGCGCAGCGGCGGACTGGACCCGCCACCGGCTCATCTTCAAATCTGGTTGGCTTCTTTGGCCGACCACCCACGCGTTAGTTCCTTTCTGTGCCATCACCGGCGCCTAACTCTGAGCGCCGCTGTCGGGAGCTGTCCCGGCATCGGTCTCTGGAGCGGCGACATCACCAGCATCTGCGCTGGCGGCATCATCTTCATTCTCGCTTGCTTCTTCTGGTTCTTCAGCAGGCAACAGGTCTTCGGCGGAAATCCAGCCGGCAAGAACACGCGCTGCCATAATAATGTCTTCCGCTTCCTTGCGGCCAACATCAAAACCATCCAGCACGCCTTTGTGCTTTATCGCTTCAGCGTCACGATCTTTCTTGCGTTCCGTCCATCCGACTAGATCATCGGTTGCGCAATCGGCAACGTCTTCAACCGTCTTGATGTCGTTCTCGCCGAAGGCAACAAGCATACGGCCGGTCACGCCCTCGATTTCGCCAACACCGTCTTCAACACCAAGCTCTTTGCGCTTGTTGTTGAGATCTTCTTCAATCTTCTCCAGATACTCGCGTGCACGAGATTGGATCTCGCCCGCCGTACCTTCATCGAATCCTTCGATATGCGCAATTTCGTTCAATTCGACGTAAGCCGTTTCTTCAATCGAAGCAAAACCTTCGGTCACGAGAAGCTGCGCAATGACTTCGTCAACGTCCAGAGCATCCATGAACATCTGCGTGCGCTCAGCAAATTCCTTCTGGCGCCGTTCGCTCTCTTCATCCTCAGTCAGAATGTCGATGTCCCACCCCGTCAATTGCGAGGCCAGACGAACGTTCTGGCCGCGACGGCCAATCGCCAACGACAACTGGTTTTCCGGCACAACGACTTCAATACGGTTTGTATCTTCGTCGAGAACAACCTTTGTCACCTCAGCCGGTGCCAATCCGTTCACGATGAAGCTAGCCGCATCGTCATTCCATTGGATAATATCGACTTTTTCACCCTGCAACTCATTGACCACAGCCTGCACGCGTGCGCCACGCATACCGACACAAGCGCCAACAGGGTCAATCGCGGTATCGCGGGAAATCACTGCGATCTTGGCGCGCGACCCAGGATCGCGGGCGACCGACTTAATCTCAACAACGCCGTCGTAAATTTCCGGCACTTCGGCTGCAAACAACAGCGACATAAACTCAGGCCGTGCGCGTGAGACGAAAATCTGTGGGCCACGCGGCTCGCGGCGAACATCATAGATATAGGCGCGAACGCGGTCACCGTAGCGCATGTTCTCACGTGGGATCATCTCGTCGCGACGGATAATGCCTTCAGCGCGACCTAGATCGACGATAACGTTGCCATATTCGACCCGCTTGACCGACCCGTTAACAATCTCGCCAATGCGATCTTTATATTCATCAAATTGACGATCGCGCTCAGCTTCGCGAACCTTTTGCACGATTACTTGCTTGGCATTTTGTGCAGCAACGCGGCCAAAATCCAGTGGCGGCAGCGGCTCGGCAATCTGGTCACCAATTTTGGCTTCAGGGTTGCGGGAGCGGCCGTCCTCAAGTGTAATCTCCGTCGCGTCGTTTTCAACATCCTCGACAACGGTCAGAACGCGAGAAAGGCGTGTTTCGCCGGTTTTGGAATCGATCTCACAACGGATTTCGTTTTCCGCACCGTAGCGGGTTTTAGCCGCTTTCTGGATAGCATCTTCCATCGCCTGGATCACGATGCCGCGGTCGATGGATTTTTCCTGTGCAACGGCATTTGCTATTTGCAAAAGCTCAAGCCGGTTTGCACTGACACCTGCTACGCCCATGTTCTAGTCGTCCTCTACCTTGTCAACAGCGTCAGCTTCTTGCGAAGCCTCTTCAGCTTTTTGGCTCTGCTTCCCGCGACGCAAAGACTCGCGGATCAATTCGTCCGTCAACACCAAGTGGGCTTCTTCCACCAGGCTCACGGGGAAACCTAAATTCGTCGGTCCGGTTTCTTTGAGGTCTACGTCTAAACGAACCTCGCCGTCTTCGAACCCTAGCAACTTGCCGCGGAAACGCTTGCGACCATCGATCAGTTCGCTCGTCTCTAGCTTTATCTCATAGCCGGCCCAGTCTTCGAAATCAGAAGGCCGGACAAGTGGCCGATCAATACCCGGAGACGAAACCTCCAGGTTGTAATTCCCAGCCACAGGATCGTGGACATCAAGTATCGGCGACAGCTGCCGCGATATGCTCTGACATTCGCCAACCGTCAATGTGCCATCCGGCCGTTCCGCCATGATCTGCACAATCTTGGGATCACGGCCCATCAGCCTGATGCGCACAAGACGAAAGCCCATATCCGGTAAAACAGGCTCAACAAGCTCTGCCAGAGTTCCTGCCACGCCCGTTTCACGAATGAAGCGGTCGCCCATTCCATCGTGTCGGGGGCCGCCCTCTTCGCTCGTCTGCATATACTAATAAATCCGTGCTGTTGCGGCCCAATCGAATTTCCCAAAGAAAAAAGAGCGGATCCGGAGGATCCACTCTCAAAGTTGAGATGATCATGAGCAACGTCAAGTTACGTTATGCCGCAGGCGGTTGCAAGTGCTATTTGCACTTTTCCGCATTCAATATTTTG
>JAJFHI010000287.1 GCA_021775715.1 Hyphomicrobiaceae bacterium
ACGGCCATCACAACCAGTGGGATCGCAATCATGATATCGCCAATGCGCCCGCCGATGAAAAAGATCGGCATGAAGGCTGCCATCGTCGTAATTGATGCCGCTGTAACAGGCGGCAGCATCGTCATGGCACCGCGTTCGGCAGCTTCAATCCCGGAGACACCCTGCTCTTCGAGTGTCGCCGTCTGCTCGCCGACCACAATCGCATCATCAACAATAATACCAAGCATCATGATCAGAGCGAACATCGAGATCATGTTGATCGACTGCCCGGTGACATACATCACGCCCAGCGCCGCCAGGAGCGCGACCGGAATGCCAACCGCTACCCAGAACGCGACCCGCGCGTTGAGGAAAATAAACAGCATCGCCAGAACGAGAACGAGGCCTTGTAGACCGTTCTCGACGAGAATACCGAGGCGCTGCGCCACAAACTTGCCACGTACGTCATAGGTTTCAACGTTCAATGTCGGCGGCAACGTCGGACGCAACTCATCAAGATATTGTTGCATCCGCGACATGGTCAGGATCGTATCCGCGGACAGCGATCGCCGTACCGAGAGTTCAATAGCCCGCTTGTTTGCAATCAGGCCGATCTGGCCATCACGATCAAATTCTGTGTCGATACGGGCGATGTCTTTAAGAAAAATTTTCTGGCCGCTGCTCGTAGAGCGGACCTCGATGTTCGCCAGTTCTTCCGGCGTCTTGCGCTCCGACCTTGAACGCAACTGGACATCGACGCCGCCTTCAAGCCGCCCTGCGGGTAAGTCCTGCGTATTGTTGCGAATACTTTGTGCGATTACATCGAGACTGAGGCCTATACGGCGCAGCTCGTCTTCGCGTACGCGGACCCAGATTTCTTCGTCGCGCGCACCGGTCAAATCAACGCGATCTATTCCAGCATTCAGCAAGCCATCTCGGATTTCCTTGGCATAGCGTTTCAGAACCTGCTCACTAAAGGGCCCGTGGATTGCGATCTTGCCAACGGTATCGAAAATCGCACGCCGCGAAACAATGGGCCGTTCGGAATCTTCCGGCAATGTCGTAACTTGCGAGATCGCTTGCTCGATGTCGCTTTGTGCCTTTTGCAGATCAGCGCCTGTATTAAATGAAATGCTGATATTGCCGGAGCCCTCGCTCGCGATCGAGACGACTTCGTCAACGTCGTCGAGGAAACGTAGTTCCGGCTCCAAAACGTCAAGAATGTTGGTCTCGACGTCCTCCGCGCTGGCTCCGGGCCAAGGCACGGCAACGGTTATGGTTGGAATATCGAGGTTCGGAAAGAACTGTCGGTTGAGCTTCAGAACAGAGAACACACCGACGAGCAACATCATCGCCATCAGCAAGTTTGGCGCTGTGGCGTGGCGCACGAAAACGCCAATCAATCCAGTATTAGAGCCGGCCGTGCGACGAGGCCCGCGTGAAGACGTCGGAGGGCGGCTCATGACGTCGGTTCCGACAGCTCGACCTGCACGCCTGCGCCGGGTTTGGACAAGCGCGTGGTGATGACCTTGGCCCCGGACTCGATCTCACCGCTCACCAGAAGCTCAGCGCCTGAGACGCCAACCACTTTCACCTTACGCGGTTGCAAGCGTCCTTCAATGACAACATACACCGTGTCTCCGTCGTAGAGTGCAACAGCTGGCAACTTGAACACGCCATCGAACTTGCGATCAGGCAAAGACACTTCAACAAACGCCCCAGGCCGCAATGGCACTGGCTTGGATGAGTCGGTCACACGCGCAAAAATCTCAATGCCGCCGCTGTCGGAACTGATCTGCGCTCCGACCTGTGCAATCTTTGCTTTGTATGTAAAGCGCGTGTCACCGAGAACCCAAGATACATCGACTGGACGGTCAACAAGAGAGCCTTCTGCCGAGACAATGCGGCCATACTGTTCGTTGGTCAGCACGAACCGTGCTTCGATCCAGTCCCGGTCAATCAAAGTCGCAACAGTGTCGTTTGCTGTAATCGTACGTCCCGTCTGGGTCGTAATGTTCGTGAGATACGCGTTGAACGGTGCAGTCAATTTGGTTTCAGTCAACCGGCGATCAGCGAGAGCGACCGTCTGTGTCAAACGCGAGATGATCGCATCTTGTTGGGCGATACGCGCCTTCCAAACAGCAAACGTGTTTTCCAGCGTCATCAATGCTTGTTCGCGTTGCGAAACGGTGTTCTGGCGCTGGTCAAATACCTGTTTGCTCAACGCGCCGCGCTTAACAAGCGGACTGGCGCGCGCAACATCGCGCTTTGCAATCTTGAGCTGCTCACGTAAAAACGTAATCGAGTTTTGCTCGGATTTCAGCGATGCCTCAAGCTCAATCTTACGCGCCTTAGCCTCGGCAAGCTGCGCATTGGCTTCGTTGATCGACATCTTGAAATCGAAAGGGTCAATCTCAACAATAAGCTCGCCCTTGGCAATCTCACCACCTTCGCGAAGGTTATCCCCCGTTGCAACGACACGCCCGGACACCAGCGCGCGAATATCAACCTGACGTCCGGCGACCGTCGCGCCATACAATGTCAAGGTCGGCTGGTGGTCACCAATTGTGGCTGTAACCGCTCTGACCGGATAGACGCGTTCAGCCTGAGCGCGTTTCGGCGGCGCTTGTTTTGTCGCCTTGAGATAGGTGTAGCCTGCGATCGCGAGCGCGAGGACAGCGAGCGGCAAAATTAGTTTGGCAAACGCCCGCAGTACCCGCACGACTTTACGCGACCCCGGAGTTGGCCCACCCAGGTCTCCCGGATCCGATGACGACGCATCTGGCGTCACAGGCTCAGCTTTGGCGTCCACCTCGCGCAGCTCCACATAATCTGCCACCGGACGAATATCGCCAACGACGCGTGCGCTATCCGGTTTCCGGTGTTGCATAGTCATATCCTTGCACTTTCACGACGATGAAGACGACAGCCAAGAGACTCGTCCATATAGGCATCTCAACATATTAAAACGACGTTTGATGGGTGCTGGTTCGCAATTGCCCGCGATCCTGCTGGCAATGTTAACGCGGCCCATCTCCGAAAACCGTCGCCCGATCTGGCGAATGATCAAAACCGAAACATCCAAAATTCGTCAAAGAGAGATTATTTTTCTATTTTTATCCATTTTGAAGCGTGAAATTGCTTCTTTCGTCGTGGTTTATTGACTTATTAGGGAATTTAGTTCTAAACAGAGCCTTAATTTGATGCCGGCCGTCGCGCCGAGCGAGTATAGGCGGACGTGGCCCAAGTGCCTGCAAAACAATCACATGATCGATCCTCTGCGGGAAATCAGTCGCAGGCAACCGCGGCTGTGGCACGGCCCGGTGGCGAGGTGTGGCTGATTGGTTGCGGCCCGGGCGACCCCGAATTGCTGACTTTGAAGGCCGCCCGTCTGATCTCAAAAGCAGATGTCCTCATATACGACCGCCTTGTCGATCCAGACATCCTCAGCCACGCAAGATCAGGGTCCGAGAGGATCTATGTCGGCAAGGAAGGCTATGGGCCGTCAACGCCTCAGCACGAAATTAACGCACTACTGTTGGACCGAGCGCAACGTGGGCAACGCGTCGCCCGCCTCAAAGGCGGTGACGCCTTTGTCTTCGCCCGGGCAACGGAAGAGCTGGCGACACTGCAGGCAGCCGATATTCCAGTAAGGGTTATCCCCGGCATCACAGCGGCGCACGCATGTGCTGCGTCCGTCCAACTGCCACTGACTGCACGCCAGCTCGTACAGCAAATCACATTGGTCACCGGCACATCGGCTGATGGTGATCTTGATGTCGATTGGCACGCACTCGCAAAGCCCGGTCAGGCAAGCGCCATCTACATGGGCGTAACGCGTGCACCTATCATCCAAAGACGACTTCTTGTCGCCGGCGCCGATCCGGAGACACACGTCGTCATCGTAGAAAATGGCACGTGCGTGCAAGAACGCACAATCGCAACGCGGCTCAAGCATTTGTCGGATGCAGTAAGTGACGGCGGCATCAAGGGCCCAGCAATTATCTTTGTCGGCCTCGACTGGTCGGCTGCCGGGCTGCAGATCCCGGAAAAAATCGTAGTGTTCCCTGTTGCATCACATGTCGACGAAATTGGCCCGTCGAAACAGCAAATTTTCTCAACCGATCTTGATCTTAGGAGGCACGGGTGACCGGAGCCAAAATCATTCCAAAGACCGCACCATTCACTGCTCAGGAAATCGATGCGCTCAACGTGCTGGTTTCCAAAGCAACGCCGATGCAACGTGCGTGGCTTGCAGGCTTCCTTTCAGGCCTTGATGCCAAAGACGGCGGCACAGGTTTGGCAGCGGCCGCGCCTTCTGCGCCACCGCGCGCGAAAGTGCCGTTGACCATCATCTATGCAAGCGAAAGCGGCAACGCTGAAAGCCTCGCACGCAAATCTAAGAAACTGGCTGGCAAACAAGGCTTTGACGCCAAGGTCTATGACATGGGCGACACCGATGTCAGTGTCCTGGCGAAAGCGAAAAACATTATCGCCTACATCGCGACCTGGGGCGAGGGCGATCCACCAGAACGCGCGCAGGACTTTTACGATGGCCTTATGGGCGACGGCGCTCCGAAACTGGAGGGTGTAAACTTCGCCGTGCTTGGTCTCGGTGACACGGCTTACATAAACTTCTGCCAGACGGCCAAAGAGATCGACGCGCGCTTTGAGGCACTTGGTGGCAAGCGTGCGTCTGACCGCGTCGACCTCGACCTCGACTTTGCCAAGCAGGCCGCAAGCTGGATCGATTCCACAATCACCGCGCTGGTTCCGGCCGATGCTGCCACTGACGGCGGCACGATCGTACACGTCGACTTCTCAACGAGCGAAGACGATGACGATGACGAACCGCTCTACACGACTGAAAACCCGTTGGAGACCGAAATCTCTGACATGATCAATCTGAACGGCACCGGCTCAACACATGAGACGTGGCACGTTGAAATCGCGACTGACGACCCTGCCTTTAACTACCAGCCTGGCGATGCGATTGGCATCATCCCGGAAAACAATCCTGGGCTTGCCAAAGATCTTCTCGAAGTCACTGGTCTTGGTGGCAACGATGCTTTGGCCAAACGCCTGACAACATCTTTTGACATCACGACGCTGTCACGCCCTGTCGTCAAAGCCTACGCTGAACTGACCGGCCGTGAAGATGTTGCCGAGCTCGACGATGTCGAGGCATTTGCAAATTTCTCAGCCGACCGCCAGCTCATAGATCTGTTCGCCGAGCACAGGGAAACCTTGACCGAAGACCAACTCACAGGTCTTTTGCGAGCACTTCCTGGCAGGCTATACTCGGTTGCCTCAAGCTCTCGCGCGCATGACGGCGAAGCCCACGTTCTGGTCGGCGCTGTTCGGTGGGACGCGCGCGGTCGCAGCCGTGGCGGCGTCGCCTCGACATTCCTCGCGGACCGGCGCAAGAGTGGAGACAGCATCAAAGTCTACGTCAAACCTAACCGTCACTTCCGATTGCCAACAGATGACAACACGCCAATCATCATGATCGGCGCAGGCACTGGCGTTGCACCCTATCGCGGCTTTGTTGCAGAACGCGCTGAACGTGAAGCGAGCGGCAAATCCTGGTTGTTCTTCGGTGAGCGCAACTACACGTCAGACTTTCTCTACCAGCTCGAATGGCAGGAATTTCAGGAAGATGGCTTCCTAACCAACATCACACTAGCGTTCTCCCGCGACCAGCCGGAAAAAATCTACGTCCAGAGCAAGCTTTGGCAAGAGCGTGATGCCGTTGCCGGCTGGATCGCCGACGGTGCCCACATTTACGTTTGTGGCGACGAAAAAGGTATGGCCAAAGACGTCGACGCAACACTTGCAAAGATCGTTGGCAATGGCGACGAGGAAGCCGGCCGCGTGAAGCTCAAAGAGCTCGCTAAAGCCCATCGTTACCAACGTGACGTCTACTAACAAATAAGACCAAACAAGTAGATCCGCGAAAGATACCAATCCAACCGGACACGCCCGGAACATCACCGGCGCTATTTACCCGCCACAGGATGATTGAGATGACTGATAAGAAACTCGCCGCGAACGAGTATATCAAGGATGCCAGCCGCCAGCTCAGAGGCACCATCGTCGAGGGCCTTGAAAACGAAATCACCGGCTCGATTTCGGAAGACGATACGCAGCTCGTGAAATTTCACGGCACCTACATGCAGGACGACCGCGACCTCAGACCGGAACGCGCCAAGAAGAAGATGGAGAAAGCTTACAGCTTCATGATCCGTGTTCGGGTGCCAGGT
>JAJFHI010000288.1 GCA_021775715.1 Hyphomicrobiaceae bacterium
TCCATGGCCTTGTGTTGCTTCTTGTGAGCAACACTTTCGTAGTCGTAGCCAAACGAAGAGCCACCACGAATGACCTGCTGCCGCTCGTCCGAGCGAACGATCGAAACCCTGTCATCAAGACCATTTGACACCCCGTCACCTTGAAAGAAAAACGAGATATCGCAGTTCATCGCCATCGAGATCCGTGACAACGTGGCGATTGGTGGGACTTTTTTTCCGTTTTCAATTTTTGACAAATAGCCCTTCGTCAAATCCGTCTTTTCTGCTAGCGCCTCAAGCGTGAAGCTTTGACGTTTGCGCATTTCACGAAGACGTGGGCCAATTTGGACGTCGAAATTCATTCGTTAGCCACTCTGCTGCATAGTTATTGTCGGCAACATCTTCTTGTTCGCCTCAAGGGCGGCTTGATACTCGATGACGCGAGCCGTGTCGTCCGCTGCGGACTTAGAAAACAGTCTCTCGATCAGATACAGGCTCATGTCAATTGCGAGCGACACACCGCCACCGGTTATAATGTTACCACAGTCAACAATCCGCGCCTCAATAGGTTTCGTGTCCTTGTGACACTGACCAAGGATTTCCAGCGGGGAAATCTCTGCACCAATTCCTGCCCGACGTGTCGTGGCGGAGAGCCCATCAAGAAGGTTAGTCGCCGCAAGTATCAAGCCGCCAGTACACACGGAGGCGACAATACTGTCCTTGGAAACCTTTGAGATGAAATTCAGGACTTCTAATTTTTCACGCTCGATCGGCCAACCTGGTCCACCGCAAATGATTAGTGCGTCGGCATTCGGGCAATCATTGAAGTCAAAATCCGGAATCATTCGCAAACCACTCGACAACTCAATCGTTCGGTGCGCCTCGGCAACTGTAAAGAACGACAAGCCGCTTACAACACGCTTGGCCATTGAGAACACGCCAAATGTACCCCCGACATCGATCGGCTCTGCGCCGTCATACACAAATATTGCGATGGTTTTGGGTGAGCCTGTAGCCGCGGTTTCATCAGAAGTGGCGTTCACGGTCTGCTCTCCTACAACGATTTTACTAAAACACCACAGTTGCTTGCTAGGAAACTTTTTGCAACCACCTAGTAACACGAGGCAACATTTAAGCGAATAGATGCAGAATTATTAGGCAAAAATCATTGACTCATTAAAATTTGTTTCCGAGAATGTTTCCTGATGGGAAATTTAGAGTTTCCGTGTGTTGCTTGAGAAAGGGATCTACCATGGGTCAGAAAATGGCGACGGCCGGCAAGAAGCGGAAGATTGAGCCGACGGTTGGAGGCTCTGTTTACGTCGACGTTGTGAACCAAGACTGGAAGCCCAGTCAGTTCGAAGGCATCCAGATCAAGGTTCTCTATGAGAACAAAGACATTGGAGAATTGACTTGCTTGTTAAAGTGGGAGCCTGGCGCGACATTGCCATTCCACAAACATCCAGAGATTGAACAGTCCTACGTGCTCGAAGGATCATTTTACGATCACGACGGCATCTGTAAAGCTGGCGATTTTGTGTGGCGGCATGCTGGCTCATTTCACGAAACAAAGTCAGATACCGGCTGCACACTTCTTGCGGTCTACCGCAAACCAAACGTATTCAAGAATACCTCCGGCTTCGCAGGCGATGCTGATGCGAAAGGCTTCGACGAAGAGTGAATTGCAATGGCATCGTTACCGGGTGCCAAATTTGCCCTTTCGTTTATTGTCACGCGACGGCAAAACCAATTCTCTGGAGTTGGTTTTGCCTCAATTTTTTTCGTGAACAGAAGAATGAAGAGAGCCGGCACAAAACTTGTGTACTGCGCAGAGTTGTCCTTGCCCCTTAAAGCTGAGCCACAAGTTTTGTAAAACTCTACTCGCTTTTGGAGGATGGCTCAGCCTAGCTCTACGACCAAGCCTGAACGTCTTTGTCATTATCCCGGTAAGGTTTTGATCATGACATCAGGACACGTATTTATGGCAACGAGCCTTTATGGCTTCGTCGCGACCAGTGGCGGTCGTGACGACCGGCTCACGGAGCAAAAAGCTGAAGGAGAAGAACACAACTTCGAAGCGTTTAAGGATTTGAGCGGTTGGTCAGAATAAGTTCTGCTCCTCACCGTTTGTCCTTCAAGAATGTCGACAGAGGGCTCGCAAGCAACGCCTTGCACACGGAGGCAATGCCTTCGAACTGCTGTTGTTCGATGAGTTGCTTCCACTGCGCATCGCGGGCCTCGTTAAAGCGTGCCGGGTCGTCACGCTTTGAAACGCCGATCATTGACGTGAAACGCCCTATGGACTGTTTCCCGCAATGCGTCTCAACATACTCGATCTGCGCAAACGCTAACCCCATATTAAAAGCGTCATTGGCCTTGGCTGGCTGGATGAATATGCCTGGCGCGAGAAGGAGAATATACGGAGCAATGACGGGTACATAGTGGCGTAGCCGGGTTCGACGGTGCGCGCCGGTTCCGGTGTCAACGTCTTGGCCTTCATGCACAGGTTGATCATCATGAGATTGGTTAGGCACAGATGGTATTCCTCATCGTTGTAACCAAGTGTCACCGACCCGCACTCGTTAGGGCATCGAAAGTAATGACCAGTCAATTTCGACTAGGAATTCACGGCAAGTATACCATCAACTTCGGAATGTTTGACAATTGAATAAAACAAACGCGAAGGGTCAGGATGAGACTTGTGATGATATGAGCATTTGTTCGTCAACAGCGCCTAGGGGAGAAGTGCTTCAAATTTTCGAATCACGCGTTCGAACAAATTTCTGTTCTATATCATCCAGCTCAGACCATGAACCACAAGCTATTGATCTCCACCGTCACGTTATCACTGGAGGCTCTGGCATGGTGGACCCGATGGATAAAATCAGCACACACATAAGACCAGAGCAGCGAACCCTTCGAACAATAGCGATTTTTAGCATCGTGGGGTCAAGCCAAGTTCACTGGAGATAAAGTAAGGTGCTTTCAGGCAGCAGACCATCTTGGCTCACGTTCGATTGCTACGGAACACTCATTCAGTGGGACGAGGGCCTGCTTGCCGCCGTCAGTCAAATTCTTGCAAAGCAATCGACAACATCAGTGGATGCAAGGACCTTGGTTGAGGTGTACGACAAGTACGAGCACGACCTTGAGCAAACGCCACCGCACCGGAAATTTCGCGCTGTTGCGAGCACCGCTCTCGAACTGGCGATGCAGGAGATCGGGCTTACTTATGCATCGAGTGATATCGACATCTTGACGGTGGGAATTTCTAAGATGCCACCATTTCCAGAAGTGCCCGATGCGCTTGGCGAACTTAAAGGCATGGGCTTCAATCTATGCATTATCTCAAATACGGACGATGATATTATTGCTGGCAATGTGGCCCAACTTGGAGGTCACTTTGATCGTGTGATCACTGCTGAGCAGGCACAGGCCTACAAACCATCTCGAAAGATGTTAGAATTTGCTCATCAAGCTCTCTGTGTGAGCCAGGATGACATCGTCCATATCTGCGCTAGCCCCCACCTAGATCTTGCAGCCGCTCGCGAGATGGGATTCCGATGCATTTGGGTCGACCGCGGAACCGGTCGCCAATCACTTCCAGACTACACACCGAATGAGGTGTTGCCGACGCTCGGTCACCTGCCGCAGCTGTTCCGCGGCATTAACTGGAACTAGGCGCATAGACTGTGACCTGACCCCCGCAATTTCTGCCAGTTTTGGGTAGAGTCCGATCAATTCCATCCAGGACTCATAGCAAGGGGGCTGGAGATACGAGGATCGGAAAAGCTTTCTGGGGTGCTGTTTTCCTAAACTGACCTTGAGGTTCGGGTGCGTGCTAGGTGCTGCGATGCAAGACCATTTGCGGGAACGGAATTGTCCAGGAGTTTACGTTGCAGGCTTCGACAAGCAGACGGGTCATCTCACGCTCGATGTCTTCGTAACGATGGGCTTTGTCGCCAGCGATATCGGCTTCGACCTCATAGTTGATCGACGAGTCCCCAGCCTCTGCGAGTTCGACCTGGACGTGGCGTACGCCTTCGCCGTCCAGCAAAGTTTCCAAACCGGACTTCACATGTTCGCAAAGTTTGCGCGGGATTTCGTCCGTTGCCTCGGCCTGATGGCGGTAGTCGATCCCGAACTTCACTTCAACGCGATAACCAGTTGAAAGATTGCGTGGTGTATTTGCGATGAAATCGGCGATGGAATACGTAACGCGCGAGCCGCCGAGTTCGACAATTTGGACAAGTTCCGGTGTCTGGATAACGACCTTGCCAGTGTGCCCGTCGGCAAGCTGCGCCCAGTCCCCTTTTCGGGTTGGAAACCACGCCTCGTCTTGAGCGGCGGGTCGAGAATGCAGCCCCACAAGTTCCCTAACCGGTAGCGTGAACGTGCCGCCCTCAAGATCCGGATTGACGAGGTCGGTATAGAAATCGAGCTTGTCAACGCGCCATGGTACGCCGTTCAACAGGACGCGTTCGCTTTCCTGTACCGCTCCGAGGTTCAACAGCAGGGTCGTTTGTTCGATGATTGCCGGAAGCATCTTCAAGCCAATCCATGCGATGGCGATGGCGAACACCGATGTGATGCCAAGAAGTATCCAGTCGTTCATCATATTGAGAACGTACAGCATCGCGAAAAGCGAGATGAAGATCGTGATCACCTTGTAGATTAGCCCACCGACCCGGACCGGTAAGCTGCGCTCTATACCGTTTCGCTGGAGCAGAAGGCCAATAGCGCGAGCTGCTAAACGGAAAAGCGTAAAGACGCCAAAAAACGCGAACATTGCGAGAATGAGATTGAGGCCGCGGCTGCGCAGAAATTCCGTTGCAAATTGACCGATGCCGCTTGGAGCGGTGGCTTGTTCTTTGAGCCGGATTTGCAGTTGCTGGTCGGCCGTTTCCGCCAAGTCTTCAGATCCTTGAAGGCGCTTTCTCCATTCTTCCTGCTGGGCCGTGAGATGTGCCACTTGGTCTTCCCGGCTTGATTGCTCTCCAGTAGCCATTGCGCCACGCAGCTGGTTAATTCTATGGAGCGCCTTGCGAGAAAGCTCGATCTGACGATCGGCCTCGGTTTTGGTTGCGCGCAAGCTCTCGATTTCCCGCGCCGTTGCGGTTGCCGCCCGCATCATCTTTACAAAAGGTTCGGCCAAGCCAAGAAACTCGGATTGAAGATCGAAGGGTTCACCCTGCCGGCTGGAAAACGAGTCATCGGCCACGCCAGTCGAAATTGCCGAGAGTTGTGCTTCGGTTTGAGTTACCTTCTGTTGAGCTTCGGCAATTTTAGCTTCGAGCTCTTTCTTGGAAGCGTCCTCCTTGGCTGCTTCGAGCTCCTTCTTTAAGTCTTCGACGGCCTCTGTCTGCTCTTTACGCGCAGCGAGCAGGTTGCCAAGCGTATCGATGGCTTCGCGCGCCTCTGTCTCAGCTTTCTTTTTCTCGTCGATCTCGCTCTGGTCTTGGGCCGTTTGGGCCGTGACGTATTTTGGTGCGCAGGCAAGAGCTGCCGCGCAACTTAACAATGTGAGGAAGACATTGCGGAAGGCAAAGGTCATGGTTGTCTCGGTGATGATAGGAATTCGGGAATAGGCTCGGCAGGTATGACCGCAAAGTGCGGCCAGCCCCGATCGGTGAGCTGGCACTATAACAAGTTCGACTGAGTGCCCCAACACCCCCTAGCCGGATAAGACTATAGCCGTAGCTGCTAGCATGTTTTTCTCAGGGGGGCGGCCGTCATGGAGGCCGAATGGTTGGCAAGCCGCGTGACGGTCTGAATATGAAGCCTTAATCAAGGGCAAAGACGAACATCCGATGATTTTTGCAACACTACCGGGTCTAAGCAGACCCATCTTGCGCAAAAAAGCGGCAGAGTAGACCGTGCCCACGCCGCCGCCTGTTTGTTATCTTAATGTCTGAAGTTCGCGCCGGTGCGGTTGATCGAGCTTCTATCAGCTCGAGTGTAGATCGCTCCTCGCACTCAAAATCTTTAATGCGCGACCGCTCCGCTACTTGAGCGCGCCTCTACGCCTTCCACTCCCGCACATCCACAAACTTACCAGCAAGGGCTGCAACAGCTGCCATTTGCGGTGACAGCAAATGCGTACGGCCTTGACGGCCTTGGCGGCCTTCGAAGTTGCGGTTGGAGGTGGAGGCGCAGCGTTGGCGTGGTGTTAGCTGGTCGGGGTTCATACCAAGGCACATCGAGCAGCCTGGTTCGCGCCACTGGAAGCCGGCATCTATGAAGATGTTGTCGAGACCTTCAGCTTCGGCCTGCGCTTTGACCAAGCCAGAGCCTGGTACGATCATCGCGTAATCGAGCGTCTCGGCAATCTTTTTGCCCTCAACGATTTTGGCAACAGCACGCAAGTCTTCCATGCGGCCATTCGTGCATGAGCCGATCCAGACAACGTCGAGCGGAATGTCGGTCATCTTGGTGCCGGACGTCAGGCCCATGTACTCCAGCGCCCGCATCATCGACGCTTTCTTGCTGTCATCGTCTAGGTCGTCCGGGTTTGGCACCACGCCCGTGATCGAGATGACATCCTCTGGGCTTGTGCCCCAGGTGATGGTCGGCGGCAGGGCAGCGGCGTCGAGAGTGAGTTCCTTGTCGAAGTGAGCGCCCTCGTCGGTGTGCATCGTCTCCCAGTATTTCATTGCCATATCCCAGGCCGCACCCTTCGGTGCTTTCGGACGGCCTTTGACGAACTCGTAAGTTTTCTCGTCCGGTGCAATCATGCCAGCGCGCGCGCCGCCTTCGATCGACCTGTTGCAGACTGTCATGCGGCCTTCCATCGAGAGTGAACGGATTGCTTCGCCGGCGTACTCGATGACGTGACCTGTGCCACCGGCGGTACCGATTTCACCGATGATGGCGAGCACGACGTCTTTTGCTGTCACGCCGTCCGGTAGTTGGCCGTCAACGGTGACGCGCATGTTTTTCGCTTTGGACTGGATCAGCGTTTGCGTCGCGAGCACGTGCTCGACTTCGCTTGTACCGATGCCGTGGGCCAGTGCGCCGAACGCCCCGTGTGTCGAAGTGTGGCTGTCGCCGCAGACGATCGTTGTGCCTGGAAGTGTGAAGCCTTGTTCGGGTCCGACGACATGCACAATGCCCTGGCGTATATCAAGTTCGTTGAAGTACTCGACGCCGAACTCTTTCGCGTTCTTGGCCAGCGCTTCAACCTGTAGACGGCTTTGTTCGTCTGCAATTCCCTTGCTGCGATCCGTTGTCGGCACGTTGTGGTCAACGACAGCCAGCGTCTTTTCCGGTGCGCGGACTTTGCGGTCCGTCATGCGCAGGCCTTCGAAGGCTTGTGGGCTGGTGACTTCGTGGACCAGATGGCGGTCGATGTACAGCAGGCAGGTGCCATCGTCCTGGCGGTCAACTGTGTGGTCGTCGAAGATCTTGTCGTAAAGCGTTTTGGCCATGGGGCGATGTCTCTTTTGTCAAATGTGGTCGCAAAGGCCCAGCGAATGCGCCTTGGGCCTCAGAATTTCGGTTTGTCAGTGAGATAGCGCTTTGCGCGGTGGAGCGCAAATAGCGTTCCCTACCGCTTCCACTTATTCACTTGGGTGATCAGGAAGTCGCGGAGGAGCTGGATCTTTTTCGAGTTTTTCAGCTCTTCGGGGTAGACGTACAGGATCGGCAGGGTCGGCGGCTCGATGTTGGTCAGAACCTCGATGAAATCGCTGTCGCCCTCGGTCAGATAGTCCGGCATCATCCCAATGCCAATACCGGATCGGATCGCGTATTTCATGGCGACAAGAGAGTTGACCCGAAACACAGCCTCGCGCGGGCCCTGGCCATCGCGCCCTGCGGTGTCGAGCCACGTTGTGGCAACAAGGTGCTGTGCTGGTGTGCCGGAATACGAAACGATCCGGTGATCGTTGAGTTCTTCGAGTGTTTGTGGTGCGCCAAAACGTCGGACATAAGAAGTCGATGCGTAGGCATGGACGGTCATCGTCATCAGGTTGCGGCGAATGAGATCGGGCTGCTCGGGCTCGCGCGTCCAGATGGCAACGTCGGCTGCGCGCATGGCGATGTCGACCTGCTCGTCGTTGAGGATCAACTCGATGTTGATTTCCGGGTATAGCTCCATGAACTCGCGCAGGCGCTGGGTCAGCCAGACGGTGCCAAAACCAACGGGTGCCGTAATGCGCAAATCACCGCTCGGCTTGGTCTTGGAATCGGCCAACAGCATTTCAGCAGTTTGAAGCTTGCCCATCACCTCGGCGACGGTTGCAAACAACAGGTCACCCTGCTCGGTCAGTTGCAGGCCGCG
>JAJFHI010000289.1 GCA_021775715.1 Hyphomicrobiaceae bacterium
AACCTGCGTGTTTACGCGGGCACTGAACATCCTCACGTCGCGCAGAACCCAGAGCCGCTCGATATCTCCAAGCTCAATTCCAAGAATGTGAGGGTCTAATCCCATGAGTGAAGAAGCAAAGACTCTCGAAGATCTGGGCGAACTGAAAGAAGGTGGTGTTGGAACCGATGCACCATCGGAAGCACCTGTTCACGTTCAAAAACTTGACGCACTTGGCCGCGCATATGCGACAGGCAAACGTAAAGACGCTGTTGCCCGCGTATGGATCAAGCCAGGCAATGGCAAGATCACCGTCAACAAACGCGAATTTCAGGTCTACTTCGCCCGGCCTGTTCTGCAGATGCTCTTGAAGCAGCCTTTGGAGACAGCAAGCCGCGTGGACCAGTACGATATCAACGTCACCGTCGCCGGTGGTGGATTGTCTGGGCAAGCTGGTGCGGTTCGCCACGGTATCTCGAAGGCGCTGACCTACTTTGAGCCAGAGCTTCGCGGCGTTCTCAAAAAGGGTGGATTCCTGACACGAGACAGCCGCATCGTTGAGCGTAAAAAGTACGGCCGCGCCAAAGCCCGCCGCAGCTTCCAGTTCTCGAAGCGCTAATCAGCGCAACGACGATCAAATCGGAAAAAGGGCATCACACTCAGTGGTGCCCTTTTTTGCTATCTCCCCCACGCCCCATTTTTGCTTGGGCAGCAGTAAAGTAGCAACGGCTGGCGGATGGCAGAAACACTTGTGGGTGATGGGTTCTTTTACGAAAAGCCAACAACGCGCTATGACAAGGTTGAGACAATGATCCGAGGGCCATCGCGCGGCCATTGGACCAACAGCTAACAGGAATTGAACTATGCTTGAGTGGCTGCCGTTAGATGTATTTTCCGCTGATTGGATCAGACAGAACTTTCACGCGCTGTGGCAAATTATCGTCATCGATATCGTGCTCGCCGGTGACAACGCGCTTGTTGTCGGCTTGGCTGCCTCACGGGTCCGCCCGGAAATCCGTACCAAGGTCATCTTCTGGGGCATCGCCGGTGCCGTTGTTCTGCGCATCCTGTTTGCCATCATAACCAATCAGCTGCTTGGCATTGTCGGAATACTCGTGTTCGGCGGCGTGCTGCTGCTCGTGGTGTGCTGGACGATGTTCCAACAAATCCGAACCGATCATGCGGCGACTGCAATGCAGAATATCGATACCTCGCTCGGTGATCCGAGTGCCGTGTCGGTAGGCGTGGGGGTCGGCTTCTGGTCTGCCGTAACAAGCATCATTATCGCCGATGTTTCCATGTCGCTTGATAACGTGCTGGCTGTTGCCGGTGCAGCCAAGGGCGATACTTTTGTGCTCGTACTCGGACTTGCCATTGCCGTTGTTTTGATGGCCATTGCTTCCACATTCATCGCCAAGCTGCTGGTCAAGTACCCTTGGGTCACCTGGATTGGCTTGCTGATCATCCTCTACATTGCGCTCGATATGATCTATCGCGGCTCAGGTGACGTTGCGTGCTATCTGGAGAGTATCGACCGCAACACCTGCCCGGGACTGTGGCAAATGCTCGTCGAGGCCGCCAGGAGATGACGCACAAAGTCTTTATCGATGGCGAAGCTGGCACCACTGGCCTGCAGATCCGCGACCGGCTCGCAAACCTCTCCAACGTCGAGGTTTTGAGTATCGAACCAGAAAAGCGCAAAGATCCTCTGGCACGGCAGGCGCTAATGCGGGCCGCCGATGTCATCATCCTATGTTTGCCGGATGACGCCGCGCGTGAGGCTGTGGCGCTGGCAGGCGCGCTTGGTGATGATGCACCGCGTATTATCGATGCCTCAACCGCACATCGTACCCACGAGGGTTGGGCCTATGGCTTTCCTGAGCTGGCACCCGGCCATGCCAAAACGATTTCCAATGCCGCCCGCGTAGCAAATCCAGGCTGTTATTCCACAGGCGCCATCGCGCTTATTCGCCCACTGCGAGACGCAGGCGTTATAGCCGACGACTATCCCATCACCGTGAATGCCGTCAGCGGTTACACCGGTGGTGGCAAATCGATGATTGCCGACTATGAGAGCGGTAACGCGCCTCCATTCCTGCTCTACGGTCTGGGGCTTGATCACAAACATCTGCCCGAGCTGACTGCGCATGCGAAACTTAAGCGCCAGCCGATCCTTGTGCCGTCCGTTGGCAACTTTGCCCAGGGCATGTTGGTGAGCGTACCACTCTATCTAAACGGAACGACTGTCGCTGGCCTGCACGATATCTACGCCAAATATTATGCCGAAGCCGGCAGTGCCGTTCGGTTGGCGCCTTATGAGTCTGATGCCAATAAGATCGTGATCGATGACACCACGATTAACGATCAGATGACCCTGCATGTGTTTGGCCGTGACGATCTAAACCAGGCCGTCGTCGCCGCCCGCCTCGACAATCTCGGCAAAGGCGCGGCCGGTGCCGCTGTGCAGAACTTGAAGTTGATGTTGGGGCTTTCAGCTTAGGCTCGGCCTAAGCGCCACAACGTATGCAGGTGCCAGACGGCAAGGCCCATGACGATGGCACCGCCGCCCTGGTGCAGCAAACCAAGACCGATGGGGATTGCACCTTGGGCTGTAAGTAAAGTCGCGATCCCGATCAACGCCTGCAAGACGACACTCAAGCCGACAATCCAGGCGGACACTTGTACCAGTCCTCCGCCATGGCTCATGCTCACCCACACAGCGTGACAGAGGGCTGCGACCAACAAAAGATAAGC
>JAJFHI010000290.1 GCA_021775715.1 Hyphomicrobiaceae bacterium
GACGATGGCTGGGAACAAAGACAGCAACCGGGCGGCGTGGGCGAAGCGGGTGGCTGGACGGCTCGCAGTGATATCTGCCTCAGGCTCGAACAAAAAATGGTTGCCGAATCCCGCCAGGGCGACCGGTCGCAAACGCTGCTACCAAAAATCCGAGCCGATCTCCGCCAGGCCAATCAACAGTGGCGCAAGGCTGAAGCTCAGCTCGAACGCCGTGGTTGCATCGAGTATTGGCTGTTTTCCAAATCCATTCGCCGCACCAAGAAATGTGTCGCACTGGCCAACAAGTCCGAGAACGCACGTCGGCGAATCGCACAACTCGAAGCCGACCGGCAGCGGATCCAATCATCAGCTGGTCGCTCTTACCAAGATGAGATCATCCGTGAGCTGGCGCGCAACAACTGCGGTGCTCAATATGTCCAGGAAGCGCGGCGGCGTGATCGCGGTCCGTTTGCCGGTCTTTGGGGCGACAACGATGGCGGGTCAGGCAACGCCATTGGATATAACGCCTTGCCGTTCGCAACGTATCGTACGCTTTGCGTCCGGCTTTGCGATGGCTACTATTTTCCGGTGAGCTTCTCAACACTTCCAGGTCACTTCCAGCGTGACGCAGACATGTGCCAATCGAAGTGCGCGGCACCTGCCAAACTTTACTATCACCAGAACCCCGGTGGCGCTGTCGACCAGATGGTGGATGCCCAGACAAACGAACCCTACAGTCAGCTCAAAGAAGCGTTCCTCTATCGCAAGAAGTACATCAACGGCTGTTCTTGCAAACTAGCGGAATACAAACCGCCACAAACGCCGTTCCCCGACGACGCCACACCGGGCGCCCCTCCACCAACCCAAGAAGGTGCAGCCGAGCCAACCGAGCGCCGAGCCCAGGCCGAGGGTGAGGCCAACTACGATCCAAGAAGATAGGTTTGTCGGCGAACGATAGTTGCGCTATCTCCTCAGCCCATGAAAACATCTGACATCGACATTCTGATGGTGCCGGGCTGGTCTGGCTCGGGTCCGGACCACTGGCAGACGCGGTGGGAACAGAAGCTCTCGACCGCGCGTACTGTCCACCAAGCTGACTGGATCTCCCCGGAACGCGCTGTTTGGACCGCAGCGGCCGCCACTGCCGCTCGCGAGGCCACGCGTCCGGTGGTTGTGGTGGCACACAGCCTGGGCGTCGTGACGGTGACACATGCGGCCCGAGAGCTCGCAGACCTTGGCGTGATCGGCGCGTTTCTGGTCGCTCCCGCAGATGTCGATAACGCAGAAGACTGGCCGGTGACACAGGGTGAGACGTTCGCCAAGGACTCTGGTGGGTTTCACCCCATTCCCGGCGGCCGCCTGCCGTTTGCAAGCGTCGTAGCCGGGTCGCGCAATGATCCATATTGCACCTACGCTCGTGCCCAACAGCTTGCGGGGCAATGGGGCGCGAGCTTCACCGACGCGGGAGAAGCCGGTCATATTAACGTTGACTCAGGACACGGACCATGGCCCGAGGGACTGATGCGGTTTGCAGGTTTCTTAAAGACGCTTTAGTCAGATCCGCTTACCGACGACCGTGGTCGACGTCAGCATCAAATCCCGCGCAAATTTCAGATACCCGGATATCATGACCGATGAACTGACAGACTTCGCGCTTGCGGTTCGGGTTTCTGCGGATTGCGTTTGCTGAGACCTTCACACCATAACCGCGTGCAACCCGCGCAAGATATCCATCGCCGCAATAAGGTGTCGCGATTTTTCCCGCACTTTTGATCACCTGCCAAGGTCCATTGCATTTGATTTTTGAGGCTGCTTCGGCCGGAGCGACAGCGACACTCATAACAAGTAACGCGACAGAACCGAGAATAGTGAAACGGCGTTTGATCAGCAAAATGTCCGACATGACAATACTCCGACATCAAAGAATAAAATTCAAAACACAGTTCGCAAAAGATATAGCGGCGGCACGAATCCTCGCACCGCCGCTTTATCAACTCTAATCCCAAACTTGCAGCAACCACCAGCAACATCTCCTCACATCTGCGAGAGTGTCAGCAACGAGGCAATGCAAGTGCTTAATTACTTAACCTGCTTCGATCTCGGCAACTGCCTTGGCCAGCATCTCGTCCATAACGGTGCGCAACTCTTCATCCGTCACGGCAACGCTCTTGGCATCAAGATCAGCGCGCACTTTACGGAACACATCATCATCCCCGGCTTCTTCGAAGTCTGCCTTGCGGACAACCTTCACATAGTCGGCAATTTCGGCCTCGGTCATGCCGAGACGCGCCCCTGCCCACTCAGCAATCATCTTGTTGCGCCGGGCTTCTGCTTTGAATTTAAGGTCAGCATCGTGAGCAAATTTGCTCTCATAGGCTTTCTTGCGGTCATCAAAAGTGTTCATATAGTCTCCACCTGGGGCTGTTCTCGTGACATTTATACACCTCTTGGTTGCATTTTGGCGCAACCCGAATATGCCTCTCAACAGATCAGTTACCCTGCCAGCCCCGACAAATCAACGGCTTGGCCTGACGTCAGGCTGCCGGTTACTGAGTTCGTCGAAGATGCCACCGTTAACATTGTTTTGGACCCGGCGGTCGGCTAGTGTCGGCAGCACTAATTCACCTGGCGTTCCATCTCCACTTGTCCACACCTACACATCAAAAGATGTAGGAAAATCAATGGTCGGCGCGTTGCATCTGTTGCGTTCTTCAGTCAAAAACAAAATCGAAAAACATGAGCTCAATTCTTAAAGGACCAGGCATGAACAGGCGTCGCCGCATTTACGAGGGCAAGGCCAAAATCCTGTATGAAGG
>JAJFHI010000030.1 GCA_021775715.1 Hyphomicrobiaceae bacterium
TGACGCGCTTCAATTTAGCGCGTCGTAGCATAATGCGCCTAAGCACCAGTAAACGGTCAACTAAATCGATGGCGAGAAGAGTATGCCTTGCTGGTTAATCTTTGAATCAATTGTAATTTTATCCCCATCGGCGCGGATTTGTCCCAGAGCGTAAAGCTTCAGTATTTCAGGATATAATACGTGCTCGGCCCTTATGACCTTTTCAGCGAGTGTGTCTGGGGTGTCACCCGTGTCCACAGCAACGGCTGCCTGACCGAGAATGGGGCCAGCATCAAGTTCCGGACGGACAATGTGGATCGTACAACCCGTAATCCGCATGCCGGCCGCAAGTGCCCGGGCGTGGGTGTCGAGACCCTTGAACATCGGCAGCAGGGATGGATGAATGTTGAGCATCCTGTCGTGCCACCTGGTGACGAACGTGTCGGTCATGATCCTCATGAAGCCAGCACAGGCGACAAGCTCCACGTCAGCAGTAACCAACGCCTCGTGAAGGGAATCTTCGAAGGCCTCACGCGCTGGGTAGGCCTTGTGGTCAACGACCACGGTCGCGATGCCTTGTTCTGCGGCCCAGATCAGACCAGCAGCGTCCGGTCGGTTTGATATGACAGCGACAATATCGTAGCCCGCATTCTCATCCTCTCGGGATGCACGGACAAGCGATTGCATGTTCGACCCGCGGCCCGAAATGAGAACGCCGACGCGTTTGCGTGCTCCAGGTTTCGAACCGGTCGTCATGAGGCCGCCTTCAAGGTTCCGGTTATCTCGATAGCTTCGTCTGAGGCTTTTGACATACGCCCGACAATGAATGGTGTCTCGCCTGTATCTTCGAGTGTCTGCACCACGTCGTCGACCGCGTTGCTATCGACTACGACGATCATGCCAATTCCGCAGTTGAAAGTGCGAAGGAGTTCGTCCTGCGTGATATTGCCAGCAGTAGCCAGCCAGGCGAATACCGGCGGCAGGTTCCAGGTATTGAGGTCGATCGTTGCGGCAAGACCTTCGGGCAGAACACGCGGCACGTTCTCGGTGATGCCACCGCCCGTGATGTGGGCAAGTGCGCGAATACCCGTCCCGCCAGGGCCTTTTAGGGCAGCCAGCAGCGGCTTTACGTAGATTCGTGTTGGCGCCAGAAGGGCTTCGGCAACAGTGGAATCTGGCTGCCATGGAGCTTTTTGGTCCCAAGCTAGTTTCTCGTTTTCGACCAGCCGGCGGACCAGTGAGTAGCCGTTTGAGTGAACACCATTGGACGGTAAAGCGATGATGACATCGCCCACTTCCATTTCGTGCCGTGGCAGGAGTTCGTGGCGCTCAACAGCCCCAACCGAGAAGCCTGCAAGGTCGTAGTCGCCAGCGCGATACATGCCGGGCATCTCTGCGGTCTCGCCACCAACCAACGCAGCGCCCGCCAGTTTGCAACCATCCGCTATGCCTGCGATGACGTCCTTGGCTTGCGCGATATCAAGTTTGCCCGTCGCAAAGTAGTCGAGGAAGAACAGTGGTTCGGCACCTTGCACGATCAAGTCGTTGACGCACATCGCAACGAGGTCAATGCCGATTGTGGCATGCTGGCCGGATTCAATGGCGATCTTCAGCTTGGTGCCAACGCCGTCCGTTGCCGCAACTAGCACGGGATCTTTATAACCTGTCGCTTTAAGGTCGAAGAGCCCGCCGAAACCGCCAATATCGCCATCTGCACCAGTGCGCTGAGTGGCTTTGACGAGCGGCTTGATTTGCGACACAAGCGTGTTGCCGGCGTCAATATCTACTCCCGCGTCGCGGTACGTAATCGGAGATTTCTTGGGGCTGTCCGTTGAAGACATGCAACCTCGCTTGGGTGTTATCGTGTTCGAAACCGGCCGTGCCCTGGTAGCAGAGCGCTGCGGGAATTGTATTGGCGACACTCTGCGATACAATTCGCAGCAAGACCAACGGCAATGAAGCCGTTAGACTGGTGAAGAGAATCGCGCTTGGCGGCCTGTGAAAATTTGCCGCCCAATCGTTGAGTTGGGCGCGTAATCTCAATTTGGCCGGATTGCCAATGCGGGGTCGTACCAGCTTGGTAAGAGGTCGGCAACTTTGCGGGACGTTATGGGGATTAATAGCTTGATGAGACTGGGGGTTGCAGGCTGTGCTCGCGCATTGCCACTGGCCATAACTTTGTTTGCAGGCTTCGGAGTTTGGGCGCCCTCTGCCGCCTTGGCCGACAAACCCTACATCATCGCCAACTACCCCGTAGAGGCGCGCGCCAAGAATGCCGTGGCCGCGAAAAAGCGCGCAATTGCCGATGGCGAGGCCGCTGCCTTCCGGTCTTTGCTGAAGCGGCTCGTGCCAGTCACGGCATACGGCCAGTTGAAAAGACTGAGCGCGATTCAGGCTAGCACCATGCTTGATGGTTACGCTGTGCGGTCGGAGCGAAATTCATCGACTGACTACATTGCATCGCTGGACTTTATTTTCACGCCCGACAGTGTGCGCAAACTCCTGCGTGACCAGGGCATACCCTACATCGATAACCAGGCGCCGAAGGTCGTACTGATTCCGATTTTTTTAAAGGCACCGGGGGCGGCACCTGAACGTAAGCTTGGCGCATGGGGTGAGAGCTGGAAAGGCCTCGATCTGCGTAACACGTTGACGCCGCTCAATCTGCAGCCATTGAAAGGTGTTATTCATCCAGATACCATCGACATGCTTCGCAGAGGCGACAGCAATGCTGAACGCATTATTGCAACGGAATATAAGTCTGAACTTGTGGTTGCCGCGGTTGCCGAAGTCGATAAAGCGGCAAAGCGTCTGCACGTGACGTTGACCGGGCGGGATGCGGTCGGCCCGCTGTCATGGCGGTATAGCTATATTCTGGCTGACAACGACATCGTTTATGCAATGGACTATGCAGCCGTGGTCAGTCTTGGTGTCCTTGAGGGGCGCTGGAAGTCCAAACAAGCGGTTAGCCGCGGTGGTGTTGCCGCGTTGTCGGGGCCTGCAATTCCGGTCGCCATTCAGGTCAGCTACGACAACATTGCTGACTGGTATTCTATTCGCGATATGCTGCAGCGCACGTCCGGTGTTGGTGACATTCGCGAGGAGGCTGTTTCAGCACGCGGTGCGCAGATCTCCTTGCGTTTTCCAGGCGGTGGCGAGCAACTCGCAGGCGCCTTAGTGCGCCAAGGTCTATCGCTGACTAACAATGGCTTTGAATGGCGCCTGAGACGCAACTACTGAGTTGGCTGTGACGTTTCGAATTTCTTTCCAGTCCTGGTCAATCGAACATGTGTGCACCGCACTTAAAGCAGTCAATCTGAATTTATACGATAGTTCTGGCATCGGTCGCGGTTATGCGTTTGTGCCAGCCCATGCTAAACGGCCAGTCGGTTCTTTCGTCGATGTGCTGTATTGCTTTCGGGCATGACAGCATGCAGCATTTCTTGACTACGCGGTTCTGACATTGTGAGCATTCCAAATCTAATTACCCTGGCCCGTGTCATTTCGGTGCCTGTCATTTTCTGGCTTCTTGTGACTGACCAGATGCAGCTAGCCTTTGTGTTGTTCGTCGCAGCCGGCGTCTCTGATGCCGTCGATGGGTATCTGGCCAAGCGCTACGACTGGGCG
>JAJFHI010000291.1 GCA_021775715.1 Hyphomicrobiaceae bacterium
GCTGGCGCCGGAAGAATAGCTGCCCACGAATTCCAGTTCGTTTGTTCCTGAATGAATAAACATCTGCGCTTCCGAACCGCCTTCCACATACATGGCACGTTTCAATTGAATAGGCAATTTCAGGAGATTGTCGATCAGGTCGTGCGTGCTGAAAGGAGAGCGCACATGAATGAACAGGATGTCGCCCTCCTGATTCATCCCGATAGCCGCGGTACTCCATTTTTTGTCTTGTTGTTGTTCCCAGACATTTTTACCCTCACAGGAAATCATGCGGATACTCTGGATCAGCGTGTGATACAGCTTCCGCAACTGGTCCACGCTCTGGCAGTCCCGGTCCAGAATCTGGGCGGGAGGCAGGGACCTGTTTTTGGGATCAAACGCCAAAAGGGCGCGATCCTTGGAAAACCAGTTGTTGTTGACGTGGCCGAAGGTTTTCATCAGGGAAACGCTGGTGAGCTTGTCGGCCTGGTACATGCTGGCATTGATGGCGGCCACCATTCCGTTTTTCAGGGCCCACTGTTTGGCGGACAGCCGTTTTCCGCCGGGGGAGGCCGAGGCGTTCAAAAGCCGGAACTGAAAGCGCTGCGGGTCGATCTTCAATACCTGGATCAAATTATCTCCCACAGGGGACTTGTCAGGGGCAATGAAGGCCCCAAATTCCAGCCCCGGTTCCAGGGGGATCCATGGTTTTTGTATGGGGTCGGCGACGGAGGCGGAGTTCTGCGAAAGTGGCCCGAGGCCTGCCAACACAGCGGTTATCAACACCAGGCAGGCGAAGATTCTTGGAGTCATGGTTCTGCCTTTTAAAATCTTAAAGATGAATCCAGCCAACAAGGCAACGACGGGAGCTTCACAGTGCCAAGCTCAAGATCTCGGGCTGATTATATCAGGATTTTTCTGGAGGTCAGGTCCAAATTCATGAATTCGTTTATGTTGATTTTCCAACCTGTAGCGTCGGGGAAGGCCAATTATGATGAATTTCTGCAACCATAAGTTGATTATGGTAAAAATTTGTTTATACTAGATTAACTTTAAATGTATCATTGAATGATGATTCATTATGAGAAGTCTTGTATGAATTTCGGGTCCTGATTTCCGGGTTTAACATTCTCTGATATTAAATCCTTAGGAAAAGGTGTATATATGAATTTATCGGCGCGCTTGGGTGCTGTGTTTTTGATGGTTCTGCTGGTAGGATGCGCTTCTCAGGGAGGAGAAGATAAAGCTTCCCATAAAATGGAGGGTTCCGGTGGCGAGCAGATGAAGTCTGCCGGAGCAGGAGTGACCATCATCAAACCGGCAGCGATGGCGGATGTTTCCAGCCCCGTTGAGATTTGTCTGGAAATCAACGGGTATACCGTTGAGCCCGCAAAAAACGGCGTCAACGAAGGCAAAGGGCACCATCACCTGATCATCGATGCAGATCTGCCCGATCTGAGTCAGCCGGTTCCCAAGGATGCAGAGCACATCCATATGGGCGATGGGTCCAGTTGTAAAACTATCGAATTAGCCAAGGGAAAGATGTATACCATCAAGGCGCTGTTCGCCAGAGGCAATCACGTTCCCTACGATCCGCCAGTGACCGATTCCGTTGTTGTTTTTGTAAAGTAAAAATAAATAAAACAGGGAGAAGGATATGAACATTTTGTGTAGAATTTTAGCCGTATTCTTTATTTTGGTTCTCGTTGGTTGTGAGACCACGGGTGGCTCTTCCTCCAGTGGATCTGCCAGTGTTTCGAGTGATGGCGGAATGACTGACGAGCAACTCGTGAAGATGGGACTCAAAGAGACTTACGATAAAAGAAATTAGATTGACCGGTTTTAAGAAGCGCGGGCCTTTGGGTCCGCGCTTTTTTTTTGCCCGAAACCGGCTCAGAGGGAATCGAGCGGGCCCATGAATTCCGAGAGGTTTTCCAGGATGAGGTCTGCGCCGGGGAAATCGATGTTTTGATTGAGGCGATTCCTGACAATGATGCAGGCCATGCCCGCCTCCCGGGCGGCGGTGAGGCCCTTCAACGCGTCTTCCACCACCACGCATTGTCCCGGCGGCACATCCAGTTCCCGCGCCGCGTCCAAAAAGATATCCGGCGAGGGTTTTTCCGGACGGGGCGGGGCCTTGCCCAGAATGGTCTGGACCAGCGAATCGGCCTTCTCGTTTTCGAGGATGGAGCGGATGTCGTGGGCCCACGAACCGGAAGCGATCGCCACCTTGAACCGGCCGTTTAATTTCTGGATAAATTGTTTCGCTTCAGGAAACAGCTTGATGTCTCCGTTCTGGCAGAAGCGGGAATAGATCTCGAACTTCTGCTGCCGCATCTCTATCGGCGTCACGTCCAGTTTTAAATTGTAACGCTCTATCTCTCCCTGAATGCCCTTGCCCTTGGAGGTGAACTCCACCCAGTATTCTTCCGGGTCGATGGAGTGTCCATAGCGTTCGAACACTTCGTTGTAGGCGCGGTAGTGGAAGGGTTCCGAGTCGGCGATCAAACCGTCGAAATCAAGAATGACGCCCTGGCACCGGTCCAACAGGGCCTTCAACGTGTGTATTCTTTCCGGGACACCGGTTTCACTCATAAGGATTCAAAAGAAAAATGGAATGGATTCAACGGTACACGGAGGTGCCAAGACGATCGGTGCGCAAGCCGGTATCCTTGCTGTCCCAGGACCAGTAAATCCATTGCGCCTTGCCGCGTAAGTTATTCAGGTCCAGCGTTCCCCACATCCGGCTGTCGTGGCTGTTCTCCCGGTTGTCTCCCATCACAAAGATATTCCCCTCCGGGATGCGCAGGGGGCCCATGTTGTCCCGGTTTCCGAGGTCCATGGGGGGTTGTGTGTGATGTGCATACGGTTCCTTCAACAACTTGTCGTTGATATAGACCCTTTGCCGAATGATTTGAATGGTTTCGCCCGGAAGGCCGACCACCCGCTTGATGAAATCCTTAGAGGGATCTTCGGGAAACTTGAAAACGACAATATCGCCGCGCTCGGGAACACTGGAGAAAAAATGAACGTCCGGAAACAGCTGAATGCTGGTGAATGGAACTTCGTTTGGAATATGGAGGCTGTAGCTGAATTTGGACACCAGCAGGTGGTCGCCCACCAGTAAAGTCGGCTCCATGGAG
>JAJFHI010000292.1 GCA_021775715.1 Hyphomicrobiaceae bacterium
CACCATCGTAACACCTTATCCAGGCGCCGACCCCGCACGCGTCGAAGCGCTCGTCACACAATCCATTGAAGACGAACTGAAAGAGATCCCCGAAATCGACACGGTGACGTCCGTATCGCGAAGTGGCGTCTCAGTTGTGCAGATTGAGCTGTCGCAGTTCATCACAGATGCACAGATTGAACAGGCCTGGTCTGAAATCCGCGATGCTCTGTCGGATGCAGAACGCAATTTTCCGCAGGGCGTGCCAACACCAGAATTCGACAATGATCGGACCGGCGCCTTCACCGCTATCGCGGCCATTCTCGCGCGGCCGGGAACAGACTACAACGCCGCCATCATGCGGCGCACGGCAGAAGCGTTGCAGGATCGGTTGCGCAACGTCGCGGGAACAAAGCTTGTTGAGGTCTATGGTGCGCGCGACGAAGAAATTACTGTTGCCATCGATCCATCGAAGCTAATCTCGCTTGGCCTGACAGCACAAAACGTGTCTCAGGCTATTTCGCGGTCAGATGCCAAGGTGCGCGCAGGCCAGGTGCGCGGCAAAACCAGCGACCTCCTGATCGAAGTCGCTGGCGAATTGAAATCAATCGAACGTATTCGCGCCATCCCAGTGCACGAAGGCAGCGGTGGGCGTATCGTCCGTGTTGGCGATGTTGCGAGGGTAAAGCGTGGTTTGCTGGAACCCGCCGGAACGCTTGCGATTGTTGATGGAAAGCCCGCCGTCGTTATTGCCGCACGCATGGAAGACGATCTTCAGGTCGATGCCTGGTCCACCAAAATCAAAGGCGCCTACGCAGACTTTGAAAAGTCGATGCCTGGTGGCTTGGAATTAAGACCCCTGTTTGATCAGGCAGAGTACACAGCAGACCGGCTTGGCGGCGTGCTGAAAAATTTGGGTATCGGCGTTGCTATCGTTGTCTCAGTTCTGTTTTTAACGCTCGGCTGGCGCGCAGCCCTTGTCGTCGCACTGGTTATTCCACTTGCAACTGTTGTGTCTGTCGCTGGCCTCCAAGCGGCCGGCGTCTCCATCCACCAGATGTCGGTGACAGGCCTGATTGTCGCCTTGGGCTTGCTGGTCGACGCTGCGATCGTCATGACCGATGACATCCGCAGGCGATTGGCAGATGGCGCATCACGCCTGGTGGCGGTGGACACTGCCGTTCGCCGTCTTGTGTTTCCCTTGTTGGCGTCGACGGTAACGACCGTTCTCGCGTTCATGCCGATGGTTCTGTTGCCCGGTCCAGCCGGTGATTTCGTCGGCGCAATCGCTATTTCCGTGATTACAATGCTTGTTGTCTCGTTTGTTCTCGCCATCACCATTACGCCTGCGATGGCGGGCGGGCTTCTGAAAGAGCGCGACGACGCGAAAAAAGCCTCGTGGCTGTCGACCGGCCTGTCGTTCAGTTATGTCGGCCGCGCATTCCGGCCTTTAATGGGCCTTGCCCTGCGTCACCCGCGTCAAGCCATTCTCGGTGCGCTCATCCTGCCAGTCATGGGGTTTGCAGCATTTCCAACGCTGAAACCGCAGTTCTTCCCCGGTGTGGATCGCAACCAATTCCATGTCCAGTTGAAACTTGCCAACGGAGCTGCAATCGCCAAGACGAGTGAAGTCGTCGCGAAGGCCGAGGCCGTCATTCGACGGGAACCCGGTGTGACGAACCTGACTTGGGTCATCGGCGAAAACGCGCCGGCATTCTATTACAACATGATTGCCAATCAGGACAACGAATCGAGTTTCGCCGAAGCCCTTGTGACAACACGGTCGCCACAAGCAACCGAGGCCATGCTCGACCGTCTGCAGCGCCAGCTTGACGCCAGCGTTCCGCAAGCCCGCATCATCGTGCGCGGTCTCGTCCAGGGTCCACCCGTTAATGCACCGGTTGAAATTCGCATTGTGGGCCAGAGCCTCCAGACGTTGCGCATGCTGGGTGACAAGGTCCGCCTCTTAATGCTCGACGTGCCAGGCGTCGTCCAGGCGCAAACTGAGCTTGCCCCTGGCGCGCCGAAAGTTCTAGTTGATCTGGTCGAAGAAAAAGTGCGTCTGGCAGGGCTCGACCTTGACGGAGTTGCAAGTCAACTCGAAGTCCGTCTCGAAGGACTGACCGGCGGTTCGATTGTTGAAGCGAGCGAGGAACTGCCTGTCCGCGTGCGCGTCAACACATCCGCGCGTGCATCTATTGACGCTATCAAACGTGTTGATCTCGCCAGCCCCGACGCCATTGCCGCTGCAGCGGCCGGGCAGTATCCAGGCATCCCGCTGACGACGCTCGGCGACCTCAAAGTAACGCCCGCTGAAACGCCGATCCATCGGCGCAACGGCGAACGCGTAAATACCATACAAGGCTTTGTCGTCCGCGACATGCTGCCGGAGGAAGCGCTTCGACTTGTGCAGCAACACATTGCGGAGAGCGACTTTAAGCTGCCGCAGGGCTACCGCATTGAGCTTGGTGGCGACTCCGATGCCCGCGACGAAACATTGCGCAACCTTCTGAGCTCGATTGGTCTGATCGTTTCGCTGGCGATCGCAACTATTGTGATGACATTCGGCTCTTACCGGCTGTCTGCAGTTGCAGCTTCCGTCGCCATTTTGTCGATGGGTCTCAGCCTGCTGGCGCTTGCCATCTTCCGCTATCCGTTTGGTATCACAGCGGTCATTGGCGTCATTGGCTCAATCGGTGTGTCAATCAATGCCGCCATTATTATCCTGACGGCGTTGCAGCAGGACGCACGCGCAGCGATGGGCGACATCGCGCGCATTGGCGAAGTCGTGATGGCACAAAGCCGGCACATCGTTTCCACGACAATCACCACCTTTGGCGGCTTCCTGCCGTTGATCCTGGAGGGTGGCGGGTTCTGGCCACCGTTTGCGATGTCAATTGCCGGAGGCGTACTGTTGTCGACTGTCGTGTCGTTCTTCTTCGTGCCGCCGATGTTTGCCCTGCTCGCTCGCAAGGGTCAACTTCCGACAGGAAGCACGACGAAACAATCGCCTCCGCGCGACGACACCGCGGCGGCGGCAGTTCCAGCTTGAATGTAATGCCAAGACGGCGTGCATCTCTACTTGTAGATCAACGCATAGATGGCGTTAATGAGGAATAGACACCCAGGTGTCAGAACGACAAGCGACAATAGCGCCGCGATGTACGTGCGCCAGCGGGCGATGCTCAATCCCGTATTGAGGATTTTCGTCAGGGCGTTGGTGTAGTGGATGACCGCCGCCATAATTAACAATAGGACAAAGCTGAAACTCCAGCCCTGACTTTCAACCGTCCGGTCAGGCTGCATGATGCCATATTCGCTCGTCGAATTACCGCTGAGCAGGCACATGATAGTGCGGTGTTCGCACGAACTCGACATGACACTTTGATAGTTGTGCGCAAAGTCTGCCGTCAGCAATACAAATATCGACATGATCATAACCAGCAATGCCGTGCCGCCAACGTAGAGCGTTGCCGCTGCCGTTCCCGCAAATGTCAGCCCTGGCGTTAGCAGTAGCAGCAAAAATAGGTAGATCGTGATCACGCCCAACAGCGCCACAAACACCGGATAGAAATGGTGGACAAGGTCGGAGAATGCCGTGTTGAAGACGAACGAAAACCCTGCCTCGACGACCAAAACGATCGCAACGCATGCGAGGAAGTAATTGAACGCCGGTTTCAGATCGGAGTCCGGCGACAGGCCCAGTCGATCCGCAGCCGTCGAGGGCCGGAACGTAACAGCGCCCGCTGTTGCTATCACCGACAATCGTTTCCGGATTTCTGTCGAAAGCAGGTTTGCAAAATCACCCGGCATGTTTCCCCGAACTCTGAGGCATGTCGACCGCACCATTGCCCCGGTCCCCTGTTCGACCGACCCGCAAACATGTGCCTCAGAATTTGTCCGCTGGCAAACCCGCCGCTTGCATTGCGGCCAATCTATACAGCAAAAGAAGCAACAAAAAACCTTGCCGGCAAAGGCACTTAGCCACTTGAGAACGAAAGGAACTGCATTGGCTAAATTTCGTTACATCACCAGCGCCGCGAATCCCGTACGATATCATGACATAGAGATAGAGGAGAACGGATCATGTCACTCGTAGGTCTAATCATCTGGTTGATTGTTGGCGGTGTTGCTGGTTTGATCGCCGGTCAAATCATGAAATCCGGCGGATTGCGCGTCACGGGAAATCATCTCGTCGACACGGTCATCACTGGCATCATTGGTGCGGTTGTCGGCGGCTTTTTGCTCGGACTTCTCGGAATTTCAATTGGCGGCGGATTGATCGGAACCTTTATCAGTGCGCTCATTGGCGCCTGCGTGTTTATCTTCGGTCTGCAGTTTCTAAATCGCTGACCCGCATGCGGTTACCGTCTCGGGTTGCGACTCTGTTGCCTGAGACGGCATGACTGTGGTCAGCCGTCACACCCGCGGCTCTCTGCCAGCTTGCCTATGGCTATCAGCTCAGGACGGTATTCAAAGTGCATGGTATCAAAGTGATACCACTTGCCGCCCCAGATAAAATCGTGCCGTTCAAACACCTCAACGATCTCTTTCGGGATCTTGTTTTTGTATATCGGCACATCGCCTGGCTGCCCGCCGGCCCAACGCCAGTAGTCGGTGTATTTGGTGTTGATGTCGATGGCGGCACCAAAGCTGTGCACGCTAAGTCGATCGGTTCCGGCAATCACCCGCCACGAAAAACTGCCGCCAGGCTTGACCAGATACTTGCGAATTTTTTTTGGTGATTTCTTCAAGTCATCTCGAACGCTTTCGAGAGCAACATCAACACCATGGCGCGTGGTGACCGGCAATGACCTTCCAAACCATTCCACCTTCCGAAGTGTTGCCTTCGCCATCGCTTCAGTGTCACCGTAAAGGCTGCGCATTAATGCACTATTGCGAATACGGCCGGGATCAAAATTGACGGTCGGCGGGCCCTGATCGCAAACACCGAGTGGATAGATTTGCGAAAGCGAATCTTCGACGTCGGCATATTTAAGTTTGGATTGGTGATCTTTATCCCGGCCGTCGTCGGTCACGATCGTCTTGCCGCTTTTTAGGACGATCTCAGAGCCGCGGATTTCGCTAATGACCGCCGGATAAGTGTTCTTCAGGATCTCGAGCTTTTCTGCCAACGAAATCGAGCCAGCGTTTGCTGTATTTGCACCGAGCATTGCCAAGGCAATACCAACTCCTAATCCAGCGGCGCTCAAGGCTGTCATTCTGCTCGTATCTCCTGGTCATTTCGTCTTATCGGACAGGTGTAGCTGTATGTAAGGGCAAGACACACGGTTCTGCCCGGCAGGAGCGTCAGAAATTTGGCGTGAACACAAAAGTCTAGTTCGATTTCAGGGGCGGCCGGGAAATAATCAACTTCGACGAGTTTACACGCGAGAAGTCGCGACAACGTGACGGTGGCACCCGGCACCCCTTGCGGCGCTCAAGTCGACCTAGTGTTCGTGCATTTGTAAGCGCAAGCTCGTTAGCTGGCCCCTCAACCTCAGGACGGCATTTTCGATCACCGGCCTCGAAGTAGGCATACCCGGTCGGTGTAAAAAAGCAGTAGCCGTCACGATAGAAGATCTCGTTGCGGGCGACCCATAATGACGGACAGTTGAGATCGCGGATCTCGTCCCATCCAAGCGGTCGCGTAGAACTATCAGCAATCACTGGCTTGGTGTCGTCATAGGCATAGACGCATTGAGCCCGCGCGTTGAAAGCGATCTGATAGACGGCCGTCGTCAAACAAACGGCCATGATGCCCATGAAAATCCCGACCACCCACTTCGACATCTCACCAAGTTTGTAGAGCATGCCGAACGCCATGATCATAATAAGAATGATTATCTGATTGGCATGCTCGATACCCAGGAACTCGAACATGTTCAGAAGGA
>JAJFHI010000293.1 GCA_021775715.1 Hyphomicrobiaceae bacterium
ATCAACATTGCGTCGATCATGGGACACCGCGGCATGCGCCAGCTTGCAGCCTATTCCGCCACCAAGGGTGCCGTCGCCGCTTTGACCCGCGCGCTGGCAGTTGAGTACGCGCCGTTCAACATTCGTGTAAATGGTCTGGCGCCCGGATTCATCGAAACCAAATTGACTCAACGCGTGCTGCGCAATCCGCACATCAACAAAGCGTTGATCGACCAGACACCGCTGCGCCGCTTTGGCGAAGGCCGCGACGTTGCTGAGGCTGCGTTGTTCTTATCGTCAGATGCAGCAAAATTCATCACCGGCGCAGAACTTGCCGTCGATGGCGGTATGTCGGCATCGCTTTAGCCTGACATCACATTTGTATTCGACAATTGGACACACTATGCCGCCAATGCCTTGTGCTCGCCAAGTGTTGCGTGTGTGATTGTGCGCGATGTTTAGATCACGATGTTGAGACGACAAGGAGTTGAGATGATGACACAAGCGGGGCTGGCAAAAGTGAAATCGTCTGTTTGGTTGTTGGCCGTTGGTGTTGGCCTGGTTTGCAATCTGTCATCGGTCCAAGCTGCAGAATATATCATCGATCGTAAGCACACTGAGATCCGCTTCAGCTGGAATCATCTCGGTCTATCGCGCCAATCAGGTCAGTTCCGCGATGTGATTGGCCGTGTGTTTTTTGATCCAGATAGTCCGGTTGGCACAACTGTTGATGTGACAATCAAAGTGAACAGCCTGATGACGGGCGTTGCAGAACTCGATCGCCATCTCAAAAGCACGGCGGAATATTTCAACATAGCGCGCTATCCAGATATCAAGTTCAAAAGCACCAGCATTACTGTCGACACCAAGACGACGGCCACCATGACGGGTGAGCTGACCATTAACGGCACCACCAAGCCGGTAGCGATGAGTGTTGTCTGGAATTTCACCGGCGCCCATCCGCTTGAAAAGATAAACCCGGTTTATCAGGGCGTGTTTGTTTCCGGCTTTTCGGCGCGCGCCAAAATTCTCCGATCCGAGTTTGGTATTACGCGCGCGATCCCACTTGTGTCCGATGAAATCAACATATCGATCGAAACGGAGATGCACCGCACAGCCGCCCATCAGACATCCAACGTCAAGCCGCCAAGCCCCGACGAAGCGCCAATCGCAGATGAACAATTAAATCCCAGTCCTGCGGTAAAAGAGAAAAAAGCCACCAAGCCCAACAAAGCCGTCGAGGTTGAAGCACTCGACCCGGTCAAAACTGAACAAGAGCCTGCACCTCAGCCACCGCCAAAGACGGATGCCTCGTCAAGCAAGGGACTGGTGTCTGATATAGTAGACTTCTTCAGCACAGCCGACGGCGAATAGTTTGGGGGAAGGTTATGCCTACAACCCTGCGACTGTCTCCTCGATGAGTTGGTCAACGACCGCCTTGTGTGCGTCTTCACGTGTTTCCCCAGCCGCCAGCTCCGCCTCAAAGCGTATTACCTGACGGTCGGCGCTCGTGCCAAGTTGAGCGATGTTGCGCAGGTGCGAGATTTCGGTTTCACAACCCAGTGCGGCGGCATCTTCGGCAACGAGCCCGATCAGTTCTTCTGCCAGGTCGCGAAAGGCCACCAGCTTGCCGGTACCCAAATCAAACAACTTGTCATGAACAGAATACCGTTGCGCACGCCAAACGTTCTCGGAAATCAAAAACGCCGGGTAGGTTCGCCAACTCTGGTTTGATCGGCGCAGACGATATAGCATGCGCAACAGGCAGACATAAAGTGCGGCAATCGCCAAGGCATCGTCCAGGTGTGTTGCGACGTCGGTGACGCGCTGTTCTAACGTTGGGAACCGGTTTGAAGGACGAAGATCCCACCAAATTTTGCTGGCGTCCTCAATGACACCGCCTTCGATCAAGACGTTGACCGTGCGTTGAAAGGCGCCAAAGCTCTCAAATCTTTGCGGCAATCCGGTGCGTGGCAGGCCATGGAAGATTGCAAGGCGATAGCTCTTCATGCCGGTGTCCTCACCTTCCCAGAACGGCGATGACGTTGAAAACATCAGCAGGTGGGGTAGGAAATAGCGCACCTGGTTCATCAGGTCGACGCGCAGTTCCGGGTCTTCAATGCCGACATGCGTGTGCATGCCGCAAATCGCAAGCCTGCGCCCGATCCCGGCAAAGTCGCGCGCCAGTTCCAGGTAGCGTTCCTTCGGTGTTGTCACGAGTGCCGACTTCGGCGCAAAGGGATGCGTGGAGGCTGCGATCGGCGCAAGGCCCAATTCGCTTGCTTCTTTCGCGATTGCAGACCGCAAACGGCTGAGTTCCTCGCGGCCCTCAGCAAAGGAATGGCAGACGCGGGTTCCGATCTCGATCTGGCTGCGGAAAAACTCGGGGCTCACCTGATCGCCGAGAATGTTTTTACACCGATCCATCAATTTAGCAGGTGCCGGTGCCAGCGCGCGTGTCTCAATATCGACGAGGTGATATTCCTCTTCGATGCCGAACGTAAATGTCGGTTCCTGAATGCTCATGCTACCGGCTTTTGCGTTTTGCGCCGGGTTCCGGCGCGAGAGAATCTGTCAAAAAAATCTGGCATACTCAGGTTCCTGATACCAGTCATTAGCGCACCTTCCTGGCCGCTGATGGTTGTCCCGGTTCAGCTCTGCAAAGCTCCAATCTGCGTTGACCCAACCTATCATTCGGAATAGGTTGGAGGATGCATTTTAATGCGTGTTCGGCATTATATTACCTATCGAGGTGCCGCCGCGCGCGCTCACATGTTCAGGAGGTGACGCATGTCTACCGTCGTTAAGCCGGTGAAACTCGGTGAGTCTCACGACCCAGAGGTCAATGAACTTCTTCAACAAGCCAAAGATGGCTGGTGGAATGATACCGCGATGTTCGGCGTGATTGCGCGCCAGCCGGATCTTCTCAAACGCATCGTGCCTGTGTTCGAGGCGTTTTTCATGGCTGGCCGAATTCCACCGCACTTGTTTGAGTTGATGCGCCTGAAGACGGGAGAAATCAATCGCTGCACGTATTGCGCAACGGTGCGTGCGTCGGGCCCTCGCGATGACGTTGCACCGAAAGAAGGCGCCATGTTCGGCGAGATCGATGAGAGCGCTCTGACGCGACGCGAATACCTCGGCATCAAGCTCGCCGAATATATGGCGGGCGATCCGAACTACATTCCCGACGCTTTCTATGAGGACTTGAAGGCCGAATTTACGCAGGAAGAGATCGTCGAATTGATTTTCGGCTGCTCTGTTTTCAACTTCGGCAACAAGTTCAACATCACGATGCGCTTGGATGCTACCGAGGAAAGCGCCTATCCAACGGGCATGCATTATCCGTTTAATGCCACACAAGACGCGGCGGAGTAGGGCATGACGGCGCAACCCGCTAACCCTAAGAACCTGCGTGAAGCAGATAGCCATGCCGTGATAGCCACAATCCAGAATGGCGATTTTGTTCTGGTTGATTTCTGGGCTGAATGGTGTGGGCCTTGCCGGTCGCTCAATCCCGTGGTCGCCGATCTGGCGTCGCGGCGACCGGCATTGACGGTTCTCAAAGTCGATATTGAGAAGAACGGTGGGTTGGTCGATGACTACGGTATCCAGAGCGTGCCGTCGCTTCTTCTTTTCAAGGACGGCGCTTTGG
>JAJFHI010000294.1 GCA_021775715.1 Hyphomicrobiaceae bacterium
GCTCCGCCCGGCGGCGATAGCTTGGCGCTATCAACAACGCAAAAAACCCGGCTACTAGAAAGCCGAGTGCGACAAGCATAATCGCTTGGATGCTGATCACTGGCGCACCCCCATGCGCTGAAAACAAAACCCGCGTTGACGACCTTTAACACCGTCTCGCGCCTCATTCGCGCAACCTAAACCGGATTGGCGCAAAAGTCCGGTTTTCGCTGAAAAGCTGCCTCGACGGTATTGCAGACAGATCGTCACGGGGCACACTTTCTAGCTCGAAAAGGGAAACGAGAGAGACGACTTCAACTTCAAAGCAAGATCATACCCTACATCGATCAGCTAAAGCACCGGTCAATTGCCAGCTTGAAGCCCTCAAACCCAGCTACTCGCTCCGCGAATCCCTCATTATTCTGGGATGACAGCCTAGAACGGGTTCCAGGTTGGTCGGCGCGTGTACTTAAGATATCCGACATTTGCCCCTAACCGCAATCCGACACCTGCGCGAATGGGCGCCAGAACCACATTTCCGTATTTCTGGAACTGAATACTGACCCCGCCAACCAAATAGGCAGAGCCTTCAACCCCACCAAACCGGTGAAACATCTGCGAGGGATCCTCCATGTTGTACACAAGCACCATCGTTTTTGATCCCGCAGCGCCGAAATCGTAACCCACGGACGGTCCCTGCCAAAAGATCTTCCGGCGGCCAAATCGGCGTGTGTGTAACGTTCCTTCGCCATAGCGCAGACCGGCAACAAATGCTCCACCAGCATCTTCACCCAGGATATAGCCGTTCGGCCGTCCAGACTTTTTGAAGGCATATTCGATGGCGCTCGCAAGACCACTACTGACGGAACCAAAAAAACTGTGCCCAGCGCGCGTTATCTCGCCTTGTGAATAATAGCCACCATTGGCGTCACCAGGACCGTCGGCACCGTCTTCATAGCGCTCGTAACGCTCGCCATTTTCCGGGCGGCCTCTGGCGGTATCACGCGGCGCATCATAGGGATCGCCATACCGGTCATCTGTTGGCGGCGGCGCACGATATGTTTCGCGGGGAGCAGGTGCTGGCTCATCCCGATATTCCGATGGCGCGACCGGCGCACGACCGGATCTGTCACGAGGCACTTCCGGCCCGTTGTTGTAAGCACTACCCGAGCCATAGCCATCGTCGACTTTCGGCCGCGACCTTCGCGGCGCATCGACGTCGCCATCGTAATTCTCGGTCTCAATGTTCTGAGCTTGCCGTGTCCAGGGCAATGGCTCCTGAGACATCGCCGTTAGTGTCAGACCTGAAAGCCAGACACTTGCAATAGAAACACGCACAAATGTTCCGGAAATACACCGGATAAGCATTGATGACGGCATAAGCAATCCGCCCCCATTTGTTGGTCGCGCCACCTTCCGGCAAACGCGGTTTGAGATTCGCCAAGGCTTGCGGGAAAGTTGGTGCCAAAGTGTGACCCAGAAACGGCGTCATCACGGCATACACGCTAACATGGTGTGATTTTTCAAAGTGCACGGACTGATCGACAAAAGGGGAGGTCATCACGCTCGTTCGAAACACCGGACAATTATCATGCGAGGGCAGTTGTAACGGCACCTAACAATCGGCGTTCCAATTGTGTTCGTTCCGTGTCTTACAGGACTCATTGACCGGATAAAAGACGTGACTGGATAGCGAACGGTCACGTCAGGCTTTGCCACGCTCCGTCGGCGCGTGTATCACTTTATTAGAGATAACTCTCAGCACTGTTGAAGGTTCGCGTCGGACAATTGAAAATTGCCGGAGCCGCTGCTGTTTCACACAACGCCACGTCACCCGATTCGCCCTCGAGGTTTGTCCAACCAACAGGTCATGACGGATACGGACGGGCGAACGGTCTGTTAATAGGTCTCGGACAATCTTAAGGATTGGACCTTGATGTCTTGGTGGACCGCTGACAGAGGCATACATGAACCAACCTGACCAGATCTCCGATCTCGACCTCGCGGCACTGATCTCAAGCAAAATTTGCCACGATGTCATTGGCCCCGTTGGTGCCATTTACAATGGCCTGGAAATTCTTGACGAAGACGATGACAAGGAAGCGCAGACTTATGCGCTTGACGTCATCCGCAATGTCACCGAGCAAGCGTCGGCCCGGCTACAATTCGCCCGCTTTGCTTTCGGTGCCGCCGGTTCCGCCGGCTCGTTGATTGACCTGTCGATGGCGGAACAGATCTCGCGCGGCTTTGTCGCCACGGGAAAGCATACTCTGAACTGGAATGGCCTTGCCGGTCATATGAAAAAGGACTGCGTCAAGCTGATCCTGAACCTCATCGCATCATCGATGACGGCCCTTCCACGCGGCGGCGAAATCGATGTCGCCATGGGTGGAACACTGGACAGCCCAAGTTTTCTCGTCCGCTGCCGTGGTACAAGTGCACGCCCGCCCCAGTACCTCACCGACTTCATCGTTGCAAAAGAACCGCCACCACTCGATGCCATGACAGTTCAGGCCTACTACACATGGCGTCTGGCAAAGTCAGCTGGTATGCGGTTGGAAATCTTGAAGGACGGCGATGACATTCTGCTGGCGGCAAAACCCGCTGCCTGATTTCGCTGTCAGAAGAAGACGTGCTCGCGCAGCAGCCGGGCCGGTCGGCCATATGCATTGCCAGGGATAGGATACTGCCATGCCACGTTGTTTGGTGATTGATTCCTCCGAGATCGTCCGCAAAGTTGCCAGTAGGATAATCGAGACATTAGATTACACCGTCAGCGAAACGGCGTCTGTCAATGACGCCGTGAGCATGTGCCAACAAAAAATGCCGGATGTCATCTTGATCGACTGGCATTTCCGCGGTGCTGATACGCACGAGATCGTGCGCTCAATTCGCAAATCGGAGAGCGCCAAACACCCCTACATCATCTACTGCACAACTGAGAACGACCCGGTCGACATCGCCCAGGCCATGTCATCGGGCGCCGATGATCACATCCTCAAGCCATTTGACCGCGCAGCTCTTGAATCCAAATTCGCGCTCGTCCCACTTACGACCAACTAACGACGACATACGGCATTGAAACACCTTAAACTGTGAAGTGAACGCGCAATCGCGCGTTTTCTCATGCAATGCGGCTCGCCAATAGGCTAAAACCTTCTGAAAAACAGAGGGATTTGGGCGTCTTGCTACGCGTTGAACACTTAAAGATTCTGGAATTGCCACCGCTATCATTCGAAGTGGCCGCAGGCGAGTGCATTGCTGTGGAAGGCCCGTCGGGCAGTGGCAAAACCAAATTACTGCGCGCCATTGCTGACCTTGATGCAGCTGCCGGCCATATTTATCTTGATGGCGCTGAACGTGAAGAAATGCCGGCTCACGTCTGGCGCCGGTCGGTTCGCTACATTGCGGCTGAACCGGGATGGTGGACAGATACACCTGGGGCCGCCATTCCCCAAACCTACGCCGACAACCTTGACGAGCGCGAGAAGGTCACAAAACTCATGCGCACGGTCGGCCTTGACCAAGACCTACTTGATCGGGAAGTCGCGCGGTTGTCGACGGGGGAACGCCTTCGCATCGCACTCGTTCGCGCGCTGATCGACGACCCCAAGGTGATCCTGTTTGACGAGCCGACGGCATCACTCGACAAAGCAAACGCGGCGCTGGTCGAAGAACTCATCAAATATCTGAAGCTATCGCAACGGTGCCTGGTACTCGTCAGCCATGATGTGGAGCAAGTCAAGCGCCTGGCCGATGTCCGGTTGCAACTTGCTTCGCCGACAAAAAATGAGGTGACTGTGTGATGTCGTTTGTCTCTCTGTCACATTGGGATCTGGTGCTTGCCGCAGCCCTCATCCTGATCAACGCCGCCTTGTCGTGGGCATTCTCACTTGGGCTTGGCCGCACGCTTGGCATTGCCGCGGTGCGAATGGTTGTGCAGCTGTCATTGATTGGCCTTGTCCTCACGTGGATCTTCCAACAGACCTCTCCACTTTGGACAGC
>JAJFHI010000295.1 GCA_021775715.1 Hyphomicrobiaceae bacterium
GATATCGAAGTCGACGTGAAGATCCAGACCGTAGTGACTTTCTTTCGTCAGCACGATCTCAACCTTGTTCGGGTCAATACGTTCGTAGTTGGCCTGTTCCAAAATATCAGACATACCGGCGACGAGGCGTTCCTTCATCACCGCGCGTTCGGCTTTGGTATATTTGCGCGTCAGCAGAAAATCACTGTCGGGGCTGAAAGCTTCGTAGGTTTGCTCAAGTTCCAACAGTTTGACGCTGTATGAAAGGTGGCGCCAATAGTTCAGGTAATTGAAAAAGCGCCGCGCCGCGATTGCATCACCCGCAGACCATGCCTGCGGTTGCGCCAGCCGGTCGATCAGTGCAAAGCGCGTAACGGGAATAAATTTCTCGGGCTTCGACAGGTTGACCGTCGACATGATGTCGACATCACCGTCCGTCGGTGGTGGTAGGTCGACAACTACGCTTTCAGGGGGTTGTGCCTGGCCGTTGGGCCCGCCGGCAGCACCCGTCGCCGGTAGCTCAAACTTTCCTCTCGCCGGTGGTGGGACCACTGCGTCTGCCGTTTGCGCCGGAATTGGCTTATCGTTCAACGGTTCACCTGCACGTCCCATGACTTCGGTCGGTGACATTGTTTTACTCCTCCCGTCATGCACGCGACTGAGTGACTGATCCCGTTCAGCCCCTCGTGCACCTGCTCAACCACGCTTCTTAGATGTTGTATTGCGCTTGACTACGTATTGTCGAATCTAACGACTATTTGGATCAATAATTTGACATTGTACGGGGTGTCACGAAAGTTCTTTGGGAATGGTGTAGATTGGGCAGCCGGGCAATGCCTGTGGTGATTGCGTTTTGATAGTGTCGGCCTTAGTGGCCTTTTGAGATGCATTTCAACAAGATCCGGCGAGGTTTTTGTTGTGCTAAAGAGCATCGCTGCCGCATTCGGAGTCGCCACGGTGTCTGGTGCAGGCAGCTTGAAAATTTCAGGCAGGCTGGGGTTCAAGTCGACCGATAGACGACTTTGGTTTGGGCGTATTCGGGCGTACAGCGAACGTATCGGGACACCCCGTGCAAGCCTTGACCAACGCGGAACGGGTCATGGTTAATGGCGTTGTGCGTGGCTAAGTGGTCAATTTGTGCCGCCATATTTCATACGCCAATATTGACGGCTTGCTGGATCTCGAAAACGCGCTGATCAAAAAGCCAATTTCCATTTGGCATTCGCACATTGCATTCGCTTTGGAGCATTGTGTGATTTTGCTCTGCGATGTCTTGGTTACATTGCTTGGTCTGAACGAAAACCAGATTGACGGTGCCATCCAGGCGAACCGTCCCCACGTCCCCACGTCGCCAACTTCGCCAGAGCGCAAGCGATCTACTGCGCGCGAAGACATCGATCGTTGTGGTCTTGATGACTTTGGCTACAGCACGGTTGCCAATCCAGTGGGACTTATCCCGGCAGTCAATAGAGATACGCTGTACGCGGCGGCCTTTCTGGACGGTTGTGACGCCGTGATTCAGACGTCGTGTCGTTGGGTCTTTTTGCCGGAAAACAGAAAACCCGTGCAGGTGTCACGCGCGTCAATTGGATTGGTGCATAAGCGGTCGCCGAACTGGATGGAAACTTCAAGCAGCAGCCGTGGCAGCAGCTAGCGCATAACCTGCAAGGCAACCCGCAGTTTGGACCGGACGCCACAAACGCAATCAGCGCTGGAGAGTTACATATAATGCTCGATAAAGTGCAAAGTGGGCTTGCCTGGGTACTGTGGTGTTGGGGCCGGAGGCCGTCACAGGTCTGCTCCGCAGGCGAAACCAGTGACGGACCGTGTGCGGTTGAGTGTATCCGGACAGTTGTCCCCAAAATGTTTTCCATTTTTGCCGCAATTAATCGCTGTTGAGCTCCATCCGCCACAGTCGTGCCACGCTTGCTTTGATAGAAAAATGGTTAAAGGTCGCGTAGCGCATTCGGGGGGTAAACGTGCGTTTCTGGTACCAATCAATATGTAAAATAGTCATCTTTGCGCTGATGATTGTCGGATCGACCACGTTGGTTTCGGCAAAAGAGCGCTTGGTCATGCCCTTTCAATGTGGTGTTGCCGGAAATGCGTTGCAGCTTTCACCCGTAAAAGAAGCTATCAGCTATGCGATCCTTGGCCCGCGGGACCAGCGACCGTTTACGGCTTGTGTCGATGGCAAAGGACCTGACTGTCGGACGGTGATGGTGCACCAGTTCGATATGTCCTGCGGTGGACGTCGTGTTTCGTGGGTCAATGTCGCAGCTGCGATGCGCAACCTACATGAAAGCGCACCAAAGCTTGTCGATGGCCGGCTCAATATGATTTTGATGGCGCGGCGCCGTGGAAGTGAAAAGCTGCCATGGCAGAACAGTCCCGATCGCGCCTATGTTGCATTGCCGGTCGGCTATGCACCTGTCGGCGAAATCGGCGCACGCTTTGTGCTGCCAAACAATGGCGGGGCAGTCATCGTCACGCCGGATTCGACATCCGTCGATGCCTATTCCAGCGACATAGCGGAAGCTGCGGAAGGTAAAGTTTATCAAGTTGCAAACAGTGATGGCGGTGTGCCGGCGGAAAGCGTGGCTCGGTTTAATTCATTTAGAGAAGATGGTATGGAAGAAGACGCTAAACTTACAGGGCGTCTCGCTACATCGGCAGGTGACGGCGTTCAACTGGCTGCTTGGAAGACAAGTGTCAATCCGGCTGATGGCACGCGTGTTGCGACGACGGGTGGAGATAGTTTTTCCTTATTAAAGTACTTTATGATTGCAGCGTTGCTCTCTTCATTTGTTTTTTCCTGTTGTTAAGGTATTCTTCTACGTATGTTGCATGCGATTGCTGGTCGAGGACGTA
>JAJFHI010000296.1 GCA_021775715.1 Hyphomicrobiaceae bacterium
CGTGTAGCCGGTCTTGATACCGTCGGTGCCTTTAAAGCGGCCGAGAAGCGTATTGTAACTGCGGTAGCGTTTGCCGCGATAACTGAAGGTGCGTGTCTTGAAAAGTTTGTAGTGCTTCGGAAATTCGTCCTGGAGGCGCAATGCCAACGTCAGCATGTCGCGCGCGGTTGTTCGCTGTTTGCTATCGGGCAGACCTGATGCATTTCGGAATTGTGTATTCTTCATCCCGATCTGGCGCGCCTTCTTCGTCATCATGCGGGCGAAATTTTTCTCGGACCCGCCGATGTGTTCGGCAACTGCGCGGGCGATGTCGTTGGCGCTTTTGACAATCAGCGCTTTGGCAGCATTGCGAAATGAAATTCGTGAACCGGGTTTTAAGCCAAGTTTCGATGGCGGAGCACTGGCAGCCGTCCGAGAGACCTTAATCAACGTGTCGTAACTCATGCGGCCACGCTCGATCAGGTCGAAAGCCATGTAGAGCGTCATCATTTTTGTCAGCGACGCTGGGTAGCGCGGAACATACGCTGACTCAGAATGCAGTATTTTGCCGGTGTTGGCGTCGATCAGGATGGCGGCCGATTTGTCAGGCTTCGCCCAGGCAGTCGTCGTCGTGCCGAGGACCAGCACAGTCAAAGCTGCAATCCGGCCTAGACAAGCAACCAAATGTGACGCGGAAAATGTTCCGCCCCTGCCAAATACACCCACGATGATCAATGCGACCTGCGCGACAAGGCGCCGGCCTCCCTCTGAAACTCGAATTGATGCCCTTAACACCACGGTGATTGATCACGCGATGGTGGGCAGCCCACGGGTTACGATGCCGTCCAAAATGCGCGTTTTTTGGGCGCGTTTGCGACGTCTCGAAGGCCAGGGCGGCCGAGCACTCTTGTAAGTTGAGGTTAACAGGTGGCAGCAAAGTTCCAGTTAAGAAAGGTGGTGAACCGATCGTTAACGATTTCGAAGACGAAAAAGCTGAAAGAATTCAACTCTGTGGCAGAAAATGGTGCACTGCAACAAAAAGCTTGACTTATTGTGCAGTGCAGCTAAATTGGTGGCCATAGGGAGACATCACAGCGGTTGAAGACGTTGTGCCAGGCTCTCAAGATTGAAAAATTTAAGCAAACGGATGACTAAAGCCATGAACCAGTTGAACAACTTCGGCGACTTTCAGAAAATCAGCCAGGCCAATATGGAAACGGCTATCCAGTTTTTTGGCGAATTCGGCAAAAGCTGGCAGGCAATTGCCGCTGAGATGACGGATTTTTCCAAGCGATCCCTCGAAGAAGGTACTGCTGCTGCTGAAAAGCTTGGCTCCGCCAAGTCCATCGAGCAGGCCCTGGAAATCCAGACCGAATATGCAAAATCTTACTACGAAGATTACATGCAACAGATGACGAAGATCTCCAGCATGTATCAGGATATGGCCAAGGAAGCTTACAAACCGCTTGAAAAAGCAACGAAGTAAGTTGCAACCAGCGTAAAAACGCTGGATTGGCAAGATTTATGAAAGGCTCGGGGCAACTCGGGCCTTTTTTGCATGTACATCATCCCTACATACATCACTGCGCCGACAAAGGTTCCACGCCAGCAGCTGATACTCATCAGGTCTCACCTCCAGAAAATCTGATAATATAGATGCTGGAAAGCGAATTGCGGGTCTGCCGCAGTTGCGCAACAATACAGTAGCTTTGTCGACGGTTGTAGGCAGGGGTGGCATAGATGCGAGGGCTGCGGTGAATTCAGGGCACTTTTCAGCCCACATGTTCACCAGATCTTTCCTTGTACAGCTGTCTAATCACTTTCAATTGACGGACACAGACGTGCTTAAGGCTAGTATGACGAACGACTTCAAAGATTGGGATTTTCATCCTTTGATCGCTGCAGGGCACGGGTCCGATGACGACAGCGACGAGGATGGTCGCACAGGTTTGGTCACGAAAACGCGTCCAAAAACAAAGCGTCCAAATCTCTACAAAGTTTTGCTGCTCAATGATGACTACACGCCCATGGAGTTTGTGGTGCACGTGCTGGAGCGGTTCTTCAAAAAGAATCGTCAAGAAGCGACAAGCATTATGCTTCATGTCCACCAAAAGGGTGTCGGCATCTGTGGTGTCTACACTTATGAGGTTGCCGAAACGAAAGTCGCGCAGGTGACGGACTTTGCCCGTCAGCATCAGCATCCCCTGCAATGCACCATGGAGAAAGAGTAGGTTTCAACGTGCCATCATTCTCGAAAAGTCTCGAAGCCGCTCTACATCGCGCGCTTGAATATGCCAACGAGCGTTCGCATGAGTACGCGACGCTTGAGCATCTTCTACTCGCACTCCTTGACGACCGGGATACAGCTGCCGTGCTGCGCGCTTGCAACGTTGACATGGATGCGTTGCGACTGCGTTTGACGGACTACCTTGACAACGAACTTGAAGCTTTGGTTTCCAAAGAAGTTGTCGAAGCCCAACCAACAAACGGTTTCCAGCGCGTGATCCATCGCGCGGTTGTGCATGTCCAGTCGTCGAATCGTGAGGAAGTCACAGGCGCCAACGTGTTCGTTGCCATGTTTGCCGAACGTGAGAGCCATGCGGCCTTCTTCCTGCAAGAGCAGGAGATGACGCGGTTCGATGCTGTCCAATACATAAGCCATGGCATCGCCAAGCGGCCGGGCATGTCGGAATCGCGTAACGTGCGCGGTGCTGAGGAGGCCAGCGAAGACGAGGATGTTGGCACGGAAGAGAAAAAACCCGGACAGGACGCGCTGAATACGTACTGCGTGGACCTCAACAAGAAAGCCAAAGACGGCAAGATCGATCCGCTGATCGGTCGCGAACCGGAAGTCCTGCGCACGATCCAGGTGCTCTGCCGCCGACAGAAAAACAACCCGTTGTTTGTCGGTGACCCTGGTGTTGGCAAGACTGCGATCGCGGAAGGTCTCGCGCGCCGTATCGTCAACGGTGAGGTGCCGGAAGTCTTGAAGACGGCGACGATTTTCTCGCTCGACATGGGTTCACTTCTGGCCGGCACACGTTATCGCGGTGACTTTGAGGAACGCCTCAAGGCTGTGATGAAGGAAGTTGAGAACTTCCCAGGTGCGATCCTGTTTATCGACGAGATCCACACCGTGATTGGTGCGGGCGCGACGTCGGGTGGCGCGATGGATGCGTCGAACCTTCTAAAACCTGCGCTTCAAGGCGGCCAGTTGAGATGCATTGGCTCGACCACCTACAAGGAATACCGCCAGCATTTTGAGAAAGACCGTGCGCTTGTACGTCGCTTCCAGAAGATTGACGTTAAGGAACCGTCGGTTCCAGATGCCATTGAAATTCTCAAGGGCCTGAAGCCGTACTTCGAAGACTTCCACAAGCTGAAGTACTCCGACGAAGCGGTAAAAGCCGCCGTTGAGTTGTCGGCGAAGTACATCAACGACCGCAAGTTGCCGGACAAAGCGATTGACGTGATCGACGAAGCTGGCGCTTCGCAGATGCTGATTGCCGAAGATAAGCGGAAAAAGAAGATATCGGTTGAAGATGTCGAAGCCACCGTCGCCACGATGGCGCGAATCCCACCGAAGTCGGTTTCGAAATCCGATACTGAAGTTTTGGGTGGACTGCAGAAAGACATGAAGCGCGTGGTGTTCGGCCAGGACAACGCGATTGACGCTCTGGCAGCAGCTATCAAGCTGGCACGCGCCGGACTGCGCGAGCCGGAAAAGCCCATCGGCAGCTATTTGTTCTCTGGGCCAACGGGTGTCGGTAAGACCGAAGTTGCCAAACAGCTTGCGAATCTGCTGGGTGTTGAACTTCTGCGCTTTGACATGTCGGAATACATGGAGAAACACGCGGTCTCACGTTTGATCGGTGCGCCTCCGGGTTATGTCGGCTTTGATCAGGGTGGTCTGCTGACCGATGGTATCGACCAGCATCCGCACTGTGTGTTGTTGCTTGATGAAATCGAAAAGGCTCATCCGGATCTGTTCAATATCCTGTTGCAGGTGATGGATCACGGCAAGCTGACGGACCACAACGGAAAGTCAATCGACTTCCGCAATACGATCATCATTATGACGTCGAACGCAGGGGCTTCCGACCTTGCCAAGGCGCCGATGGGCTTCAACCGTGCCAAGCGTGAAGGTGACGACACCGAGGCGATCAATAAGCTGTTCACGCCGGAATTCCGCAACCGTCTGGATGCAACAATTACATTCGCTGGCTTGCCTCCTGAAGTGATTTCCAAGGTCGTCGATAAGTTCATCTTCCAGTTGGAAGCGCAGTTGGCAGATCGCGGTGTGATGATTGAGCTGTCGTCTGATGCCAGCAAGTGGCTGTCGGAACGTGGTTATGATGAGAAGTATGGCGCGCGGCCGCTGGCTCGTGTCATTCAAGAGCACATCAAAAAACCGCTTGCCGACGAGCTTCTGTTTGGCAAGTTGCTCAAAGGTGGCACGG
>JAJFHI010000297.1 GCA_021775715.1 Hyphomicrobiaceae bacterium
GACCGCATCCATGGCGGGGATGGTAACGATCGCCTCCAGGGTGGAGATGGTAACGATCGCCTCCACGGCGGTGACGGTAACGACCGCATGCACGGTGGAGATGGTAACGATCGCCTCCAGGGTGGAGATGGTAACGACCGCATCCATGGTGGAGATGGTAACGATCGCCTCCACGGTGGAGATGGTAACGACCGCATGCACGGCGGGGACGGTAACGACCGCCTCCACGGAGGTGATGGTAACGATCGCCTCCACGGTGGCGAAGGTAACGAACGCCTCCATGGCGGGGATGGTAACGACCGCATGCACGGCGGAGATGGTAACGATCGCCTCCAGGGTGGAGATGGTAACGATCGCCTCCACGGCGGTGACGGTAACGACCGCCTCCACGGTGGAGATGGTAACGACCGCATCCATGGCGGGGATGGTAACGATCGCCTCCACGGCGGTGACGGTAACGACCGCCTCCACGGTGGCGATGGAAACGACGTCCTAAGTGGTGGCGATGGTGATGATATATTTTTACTATCTGAGGGCGGCGGCAACGATATTGTTTATGGAGGCGCCGGCGGAAACTGGTTGGATACCCTCGATCTCAACAGTCTCGGCATGAACGATTCTATTGATTCGGCCGGGGCGGATTGGACGCTTGTACTTGATCAAGGCGAAATTCTCGCACAAGACGAGTCTTCCATGTCCCTGAGCAACGATGCAGATGGTCAAATCGTTTTCAATGATGGAAACACTATCAACTTTCATGACATTGAGAGTATCCAATTCTAGGTCATTAAAATTTGAAATCGAGCGATTACTCCGTTGGACCGCAAGCAGCGTTGCTGCTGAACGTCAAAGATGCCTCGAAATGTGCTGGTGGCGGGTCATTGCAGGCGTAGGCCAAAATAGTTTGCCGCCCATGGATCTTTAAACGACGCCAGAACTTGAGCAATTCGGTCGCGCCGAGCCATTGCACCGGCACGCACGAATTGCGAAGCTTCGTCGTCAAAAAATCAAAAAGTTCGACGGAGGAACACGATGGGCGGCTATATTCTCAGCATTGACCAGGGAACAACCTCATCACGAGCTATCATTTTTGATGATCAGTTCAAGCCCATCGCAACCGACCAACAGGAATTTACGCAGCACTTTCCGCGCTCAGGCTGGGTCGAGCACGACCCTGAAGACATCTGGCGTACAACTGTTGAGACGTGCCGCGGTGCCATCGCCAACGCGGGGCTGAACGCCGCTGATATCGCGGCGATCGGCATAACCAACCAGCGCGAGACAACTGTCGTTTGGGACCGCAAAACCGGCAAACCGATACACAATGCAATTGTTTGGCAGGACCGGCGTACGGCTGATACTTGCGCCCATCTCAAAGCTGCCGGTCACGAACCTGCCGTAACAGAAAAGACCGGACTGCTGCTCGACCCCTATTTCTCTGGCACCAAAGTCGCGTGGATACTAGATAACGTCGCAGGCGCGCGCGACGCAGCAGACGCGGGCAAGCTCGCATTCGGCACCATTGATTGCTTCCTATTGTGGCGCCTCACCGGAGGTCGCGTGCACGCAACCGACGCCACCAACGCCAGCCGCACCTTGCTCTACGACATCCGAGAAAACCGCTGGCGCGGAAGCTTGCTCGACCTCCTGCGCGTACCTGCTTCGATGCTACCTGAGGTTAAAGACTGCGCCACTGATTTCGGTGTCACTGATGCCGACATCTTCGGCGGGCAGATCAAGATCTGTGGCATCGCCGGCGACCAACAGGCTGCCACAATAGGTCAGGCGTGTTTCCAGCCGGGCATGATCAAGTCGACGTATGGAACCGGTTGCTTTGCGCTGATCAATACGGGCGATGAATGCATTCAGTCCAAAAACCGGTTGCTAACGACCATTGCTTACCGCCTTGATGGCAAAACATCCTATGCGCTCGAAGGTTCGATATTTATTGCCGGTGCCGCAGTGCAGTGGCTGCGTGATGGCCTCGGAATCATCGATGACGCAGCAGAAACCGGCCCGCTTGCAGATGCCGCCGACCCGGCACAAGACGTGATTCTCGTGCCGGCTTTCGCTGGCCTCGGCGCACCTTATTGGGAGCCCAATGTACGTGGCGCGATATTCGGTTTGAGCCGCGGTACAGGGCCCAAGGAAATGTCGCGCGCAGCACTAGAAGCGGTCTGCTATCAGACCCGCGATCTTGTCGAAGCCATGCAGGCGGATTGGGGCGCGCGCGGCGATACGCCAGTGTTGCGTGTTGACGGAGGAATGGTTGCCAGTGACTGGACTATGCAGTCGCTCGCCAATATTTTGGACACACCGATCGACCGCCCAACCGTTTTGGAGACGACCGCCTTGGGTGCTGCCTGGCTTGCTGGAATGCATGCCGGTGTCTGGCCCGACCAACAGCAATTCTCCAAGCAATGGCACCTCGAACGTCGCTTTGAGCCCAACCTCGACCCACAAATCCGCGAAAAAAAATATGCTGCATGGAAAGATGCTGTCGCAAGCGTCATCAATCACCAGCGCCTTGGTGAGAATCATGCAGGCTGAGATGATTGAGGCGGCATGCCGGTAAGAAAAATTGTCGACCGATTCATTTCCCGATATGCCCGGCCTGATGCCGCGCAATTGGCATTGGTCGAACACCTGACTCCGGCGATTGTCGTCACGGGAGCTTCACGTGGCATTGGCAAAGCACTTGCGTCTCGGTTTGCCGGAGACGGCGGCTTCATCGTGTTGGTCGCACGCGGGCCGGCGGCACTTCTCAAGGCAGCCGAGGAGATTCGCGACATCTTTCCAGCGGCACGCGTTGAAACAATCTCATGCGACATGGCCGAGGACAATGCCGCGCAACAGCTGAAGACTGCCGTTGGCAATATGGGCGGGTATGTCGACGTTCTCGTCAACAATGCCGGTATCGGACTGGCTGGCACCTTCGTGAGCCAAAACACAACCGAAATCGACAATCTCATCGCGCTGAATATTGAAGCCGTTACACGCCTGACACGCGCGCTACTGCCCGATATGCTTGGCCGCGCGCGTGGCGGCATTATCAATATCGGCTCACTTGGCGGTTATGTCCCGGGCCCGCAACAGGCGGCCTACTACGCCAGCAAAGCCTATGTGCAGACATTTACCGAAGGGGTCGCCTACGAAAATCGCGGCAGAGGTGTGCGCATTCTAGTGGCGCTGCCGGGACCGGTCACGACTAAGTTTCATCAAGATATGGGCGCTGATCGCGCGCTCTACCAATGGATCATTCCATTGATGACACCTGACGCAACTGCGGCGTCAATCATCCGCGCCTACAAACTTGGACGCAGCGTTGCGATCCCTGGTGTGCTCAACAATCTCTTTGCTGTTGCGATGCGCTTGTTGCCGCACCCAATCATGTTGCCGATCGTGAACACACTTCTTCGGCCCTTTAGCCGCAACAGTATTCGTCGAAAATAACACCACATCGATCAGCAAGCGGCACGGTCGTTTGCATTCTATCAAGACTTTGCCTCTAAAACACTTCTCAGGCACCGCGAATTTTTGGTTTCGCGTATCACGGTGCTACCAGCGCGGCGGAAGGTGCTTTCTGAAGGTTCTTAAATAATAGAGCCTGCGGTTTTCAGCACCCCGCCTGCGCCGGATTTTATTTTTACTCAAAGCGCACGCAAAAAGGCCGCGAAACGATCTATCCCGCGGCCTTCGGATTTGTTCTTAAGATTTAGACAAATTAGAATTTGATGCGGACACCACCGTAAGCTGCCACAGGTGGTGCTGGCAGGATCGTGCGTGGATCGCGGAACTCGGTAATCGGTGCGACTCCACCGCCTTCGACAACTTCGCTTGCTTCATCGGCCTCAAAAAACGTCCCGAACAAACCATACTCACGGTCGAAGACGTTGTTGACGAAACCGTAAAACTCGATGTTGTCGCTAACCTTGTAAGACGTGTTTAAGTCAACGCGGGTGTAGCCGGCCAACGTATCAGCATCGTTGCCTTCGTCGCCGAGGAAGATCTGATCGCTGGCGGCAACCAAATCCGCACCAACTGTCCACTTCTCAGTGACATTGTATTCAAAACCGGCCTTGAAGCGATGCTCAGGAATGCCCGGGATGCGATCGCCCGGTGTGACGTTGACACAGGCTGCATCAGGATCAGCGATACAGGGCACGCTCGCCGGGTTACTTGGCGAGCTGAACTCGTTGGCTGTTTCAAATGTTGCACGCACATAGGCGTAGTTGGCATAAACGGCCCACGACGACGTTTCATACTTCACATTCGCCTCAATACCCTGACGAAGCGTGTCGCCGGCGTTTAGGAAGAAGCCAAGGCCAAGTGTTGGCGAAGAGACAAACAGGATATCGTCTTGGTTGAGCGTCCGGAAGTAGCCAACGCCATACGACAATCTCTGATCGCCTGATCGCATACGGCCCTTAACGCCAACTTCCCAGGTATTCGACAAAACCTGCTCGAGTGGCGGGTCGTCGGTCAGGAAGCTTTCGATCGGGCATGGGTTCTCCGGGTTGGCACACGCCAGTTCTCCAGGCGTCGGTGCACGGTTGGCCTCCGAATAGCTGCCATAAACCGTCAATCCCTTTTGAACTTCGTAAGTCAGGCCAACGTTTGGATTGAAGGCTTCAAACGTATGGTTGGACGTGATCTCAGGAAAGTTGCCATTGAGATCGACCAGATCGACCATCGCATAGTTGTAACGTCCGCCGACCGTCAAGGTCAGCTCGTTCGTAAGTTCGGTCACGTTCTGGAAGAACAATCCGACATATTCGGTCGTAACATCAACTTCACGGGCTGCGAAGTCGTCAGGCTCACTGATCGTGATACCACTACCGGCTACGACGAAGTTCCTTCCAATGGTGCCAATCTCTGAGCGGGTATTAAACAGAACACTGCCCCGGTCATAGCTGGCGCCCGCCAGAAACTGATTTTTTAGGCCAAACAGGCGGGACTTCTCAACACCCTGAACCGTTCCACCCCAGCTTTCCGCCTCTTGCGAGATTCGGTCCACAACACCGAACGGCTCGTTGCCAACATCGTCTTCTTCGATGATTTCGCCGTTGGCATTTTCGAGCGCTTCAAGCTGACCATCTTCAAGCTCTTCCGAACAAAGGGCCTCGTCGAGTTCGCCTGGCAGCGCAATGCCATTGTCATCGGCGACCTCCTCACACTCACCAGCTTCAAGAAGGTTGCCATCAACTACGTTCGACTTAAAGCGGCGGTAGTACACAAGACCCGACAAAGTCAGCGTCTCGGTTGCCTTCAACTTGGCATGGAGCTGGGGCATCACAAGTTCGACTTCAGTTGTTTGTGGCGACGTAAAAGTCAACGCGCGGTCAATCGCCAGCAGCTCGACGGGTGCTGCCGACACAACGCCGGCAACACTGTCGGCGAGCGTCAGATTAAAGTGCGCCTCAAACCGCGAAGTCTTGTAGCCGACGTCACCATAAAAGCGCTGAATATCGACCTCGGAAAAGTCGCGGTATCCATCATCGAGAATACGCTCGTAAGCCGCATAGGCTGCGAAGTTGCCGAACTGCGTGCCGTGCTGGACACCTATCTTGCGGCGGCCAAATGAACCACCGGAAGCATCGATTTCGGTGCCTTGATAATTGAAACCGTCCTTCATCTGAACTGACAACGCGCCGCCGATGGCATTGAGGCCATAGACAGGGTTGCCGGTCACAAGCGTGATGTCGCTGATCGCATTCGATGGCATGAAATCGAAGAACACCGTGTCGCCGAACACTTCGTTAACACGCACGCCGTTTTGATAAACAGACAAGCCTTGCGGGAAGCCCGTCACCGAACCCGTTGAGAAGCCACGAAACTCGATTTGCGTTCTGAACGTCGACCCGGCGGCATCATTCAGGATCAAACCTGGAATGTTTTTCTGCAGGGCTTCTTGTGGTTCGGTTTGACCACCACGCTGCAGGTCCTCGGCAGATGCCGTGTACGCGGCACTTGGAACCTTACTAAATTCAATCACACCACCGGCTGGTGAAATCGGCACAAAGTCTCCGCTGGCGCGGGCCTGAGATTCTGTTTGCGGCGGTGCCTCAACTGGCTCCCCCTGTACGAAATCATCGGCAGGCAAAGGATCGATTCCGTCGTCAATCTGCGGCGCTGGTGTAGCATCCGCTTGCTGCGGCGCAGGCTCGGGGGTTGTATCCACTTGTGCGGGTTGCGGTTTTGGCTGCTCTTGAATGACTTCCACTTCGGGAAGCGTGGTGTCGGAATCCGCACCGTTGGCCTGGTCCGGCTCAGCTGGCGTGGGCTGGTCAGCACTATCGGTTGCCGGCGCGTCTGACGCAGACGCATCTGGTGGTGCCGTCTCAGTCGTCGTCGCTTCGGGGGCGGTTGCTTCCGGTGTCGGCGTCTCAGGAGTCGACGGCGTTTCTGGAGCCGGCGCTTCTGTGACTGGCGGAGCCGGGTCCTGAGGCGCATCCTGCGCGCTCAGTGTGCTGAACAAGCCACCGACGAATACCGCAGATGAAGCCAATAGTGCGATCTTTGAATTCTTCAACTTGATGGCCATTGCCCCAAGTTTCCCCCGTAATTATCCCCGACGTATCAACAAGGCACCTTGGCGCTTGACGATCTCGAGTAACGTTTCTCCTACAAACTAGTGTTTAGTCGTATCGAATTGGCGGTCAACGCAGGGAGTTAACAATTCATTAAGAACTGTGACGGAGTGTTGCGAAGCTGCGTCATAATTCGGGAAAGCGGAATTGTGTTGCAGTACCAATGGGAAAACGTCCCGAACAATTTCGGGAAACACTTCATTTCGCAAAACAAATATTATTATCCGAACACATGGTTGGCCTTGTTTGCCCACACTCACCACAGACTCGAGTGGTGAGATCAAAGCCCGCTGGTCGGCACCACATCGCGCTTACCGTTCCGGCATTCTGCCATTGCCAGTGGCGAGCCCACGCGGTAATTGAATTTGACGTGATGTCGCAGTGTGTTAACGCCGTTCGCGTCACAAGCCATCAGAGCCCGCAGGTCGGGTGGCTATTGTGCCAACCTTGGCGCTTGCTGTTCCTTCGGGAACATCATTGACCATTACGAATCGTTATGACGACGTTTTCGTTGCGGCAGATCATACTGGTATCGCGATCAACCGCGTATGCCTTGATGGAATTAAAAGTCGCGGCATCCTGTTCGCGATCTTAAAAAACGGAATTGGGAGCAACAGCGTGCGAGTAATTAGGTCTTTGAGTTTTGGAATTTTTGCGAGTTGTTCCGCTTTACTTCTTTTGCCTCTAACCGCCACAGCGCAAGACGCACCTGCCGCAACCGCGCCGGCCGCCGCCGCGACGACTGCGGGCGCCTCGACAGAACCATCAATCAGCGTCGAGCTGAACAAGCTTGACCCGCAGAACAACGGCTGCCGTGCCTACCTGGTCGTCAATAATAAATCGCAAACACATTTTAAGAAGATGAACCTCGATCTCGTGCTGTTCCGCCCGGATGGAATTATCGGACGCCGGTTCGCGGTTGACCTCGCGCCAATACGACCCAAAAAGCGCGCCGTTAAAATTTTTGATCTCGAC
>JAJFHI010000298.1 GCA_021775715.1 Hyphomicrobiaceae bacterium
ACGCCTTCAATCCGCGACAGCACGTCTTTGACGTAAAGCGTTGCGTAGTTCGAGATGTATTGCTGATCGCGCGTGCCGTCCGGTGACGTCATGTGCACGACCATCATCAGATCGGGCGAAGCTTTGGCAACAGACACACCGAGGCGACGGACGTCTTCGGGCAGGCGGGGCTCGGCGACAGCCACACGGTTTTGCACCAGGACCTGGGCCTTATCGATGTCGGTGCCGGGCTTGAAAACGACATTGATGGAGAGGCCGCCGTCGCCCGTTGACTGCGATACGATGTACAACATGTTGTCGACGCCGTTGACCTGTTGCTCAAGCGGTGTCGCGACAGTTTCAGCAATAACCTTCGCGGACGCACCCGGATAGGTCGCGCGAATGTTGACTGTTGGTGGTGCGATCTCGGGATATTCTGCGACCGGCAACGTGGTGAGTGAAATGCCGCCAAGGATGGTTATGATCAACGCCGCTACGGTGGCAAAGATCGGCCGGTCGATGAAGTAGCGCGAGAGAGTCATTGCGGATCTTTCTTGAGTGGCAGCCAGTCGCTTTGACGCAATGCCACGTGTTATCTTGGCGCAGGGCTTCGGGATTATTTTTCCCGCATGAGGCTGCACATAGTGATGTTTCTTTCGACGCTAGTTCTTCTGCGCCACTTCGATTGCACCTTGGTCAGGCTTCACCTTCGTACCGGGTCGCACAAACGGATTAGCGATGCCTTTGATGATGACCTGGTCAGTTTTTTTGAGGCCGCTTTTTATGATGCGAAGACCAAAAGCAATCTCGCCCAGAATTACCGGTTTCGGCACGACGACGTTTTCCTTGTTCACCGTCATGACGATCTTCGCTGTTTGATCCGACACAATGGCGCTGTCGGGAACTAACAGAGCGTCTATCTCCCCGCCAAACAGCTGCAAACGCCCGAACAGGCCGGGGGTCAATAGTTTGTCATTGTTATCGACGATGGCGCGGCCGCGGATTGTGCCGGTGCGTGCATCAAGTCTGTTATCAACAAAGTTCATTTTGCCAGTGCGGGACCACTGGTCCTCATCAGCAAGCCTGATGCGGACAGGATTGTCGACCTCGCGGGATGAGGGCCGGGAGCCGTTTTTAGAAGCCCTAAGATAACGCAGATAATCGGATTCTGACCCTTCGAAGATGAAGTGAATCGGATTGATCGAAACGATCGTTGTCATCAACGTCGTATTAACGGAACCACCGGTTACGAGTGCGCCTTTGTCGACTTTCTTATCTGAAATGCGACCGTTAATTGGCGCGCGCACTATCGTCCATTGAAGGTCGAGTTTAGCAGAGCGCACCATTGCTTTGGCGGATTGTAATTGGGCTTCGGCGATTGCGAGATTGGCGCGGCGTTGTTCGAAATCGCGCAAAGACACGGTGCGATTTTTAAGCAGCGGGCGTGCTCGCTCAACTTCGTTTTCCTGTAGCTTGACGTTGGCGTTGGCGCGCGCGATCTCGGCCTCTGCACTTGCAACCACGATTTCAAAAGGGCGTGGGTCGATCGTGAAGAGCGGTTGGCCGGCCTTGACGATCTCGCCGTCATTGAAGTGAACCTTGTCGATGAAGCCGGAAACACGGGGGCGTACTTCGACATTCTCGATGGCTTCAAAGCGGCCTGAGAATTCGTCCCACTGGGTGATGCGCTTTGCAATGGGTTCGGCGACGGTGACGGTCGGAACGGGGCGTTGCGCATGGGCCGGAGTTGCTAGCCCTGCTGCTGCAACGACACATGCAATCACCCACGCCATCAGCATATGGCCGGGCTCGCGATTGCCTCGCGCAGGGTGCTGAATGAGCTTTGCCAGCGGCAATGCACTCATGGTGACGCTCCTTGTGTGCGTTAGAGGATTGGAATTCGTGTATTTTGCCGAACTTTCTCCATTTCAGCGACCGTTACAAGGGCTTTGACGGTCATGCCGCGAAGTGAGGCGGCCACAGGGTTTAAATTGTTTTGAGTATTGCCACCGCGTCGACTTCGTTCACGGCACCATTCTGACTACGGATCACTTTGTTTTTGTCTTAGGATGAGGAAGTTGGATGTATCCGTGCCGGTGCTGTTGCATGTGGCTGCAATGCTATCAGACGACCATTAATGCACGTTTAGATTGCAATTAATTTTAAATCTTGTAATAAAACTGTCATGAATTCTTTCAACTGATGGCTCCCGGTGAGTTAGCGAAGTGGCAGTTCTATCCCTCCATTAATCCTGATCCGTTCCCAGTACACTTTGAAATTGCAATGAATTGGCCGGTTTGGTGGGGTCCGGCCTGATTGAAGCGTGCTGCGGCCATCACGTCCCCCCTTGGGATTGGTGCGCCCTTCGTTACAACCTTAAGAAGAATTGAGGATCGAAGATGGTGAGCAATGGTAATGCTAAGTCGGCCCTGACATGGCCAGAGGGGATGGCTTTGGCGGTATTTGCCGGACTTGGGGTCACACTGTCGGCCGGACCTGCCGAGGCAATTCCGTCACCGGAATTGGTGGTGGGGTCGATATCCGGGTTGTCGCAACTGGCGGCGCTGGTTTCTGCATTGCTGGGCGGTGGGGCGCTTGCCATTGGCGCCCGGGCAGGTCGGCGCGGACGAGCCAGTCGTGATCAACCCAAAAGCCTGATGCAGCGTTTGGCACTGCCGATGCTTGTTATGATCGGTGCGCTGTCGGTGGGCGCGAACCTCTATTTATGGATTGCACAATCGGAAAGCGAACGCGCGCGCATGGAGGCGACGCTGTTGCGGCCAACGCCGAAAAACGCCGATGGCAAATCACTGGATCCAGCGTTGATAGAGACATCTTACGCACATCAGCAGGCGCATGAGCGCGGATTGTCGACAAACGAGGTAGCCGCACTGATCGCCAAGGCTGAGACCACGTCGGCGCAAATCGACTGCATCTTGAGGTGACGGAAACAGTGTTGCTGGACAACAGCAATGACACCCGAACAGTTCTTCACAAGCTTCGCGCTGATGGTGTGCAGATTGCGCTCGACGATTTCGGCACTGGCTATGCATCGCTCAGCTACCTCAGGTCGTTTCCGTTGGACAAAATTAAAATTGACCAATCATTTGTCATGGTTAACGGTGATGCTGAACAAAGCGTGGCGATCGTTCGCGCTGTGGCGGATCTAGCCGAGACGCTTGGAATGCAGACCGTCGCCGAAGGGGTCGAAACGAAGACACATTTGGCAAGTGTCATCGATGCCGGATGTAACGAAGTTCAGGGATATCTATTTTCCAAACCCGTTCCAGGAGTTGATGTGCCGCGCGTAATTTCCGAATGTTACAAACAGTTGCACGTCGCCGCTTAATTCTGTTTCACATTTTTTTGCAGGAACATGAGGCAGTTTCGCCACAATAAAAATGTTTGATGCGGAAAGCTTTTCCCGGCTGCGACTTCGCCCTGGGCCACGTTAGATGGCGTCGGGCGATGGCGTATAGTGCCGCCTGTTGTGATGTTGGCATGCCGTGGGAAATCGCAATGAATTGAGCCTTAGGTGGTCAAAACCAGTCTTTTCGGTGTTTCGGCAAACCGGAAATGGGTGTCAGACAATGAGATATTATTAGGTGGAGTACGGCACGGGATCGCTAAGGCGGGCGGTTTCCGATCGATCGGGAGGTCGGCCCGCGCTTGGATAACAACCGACCCGGCACGGCATAGATGAGGTCCAGCCACTCTTGGAAAGCGTTGAGCGTTCTCGTATAATTCCCCCCGGATAACTGTTAGGTGTGTTGCGTTGATGATCGGTGGGCAAACCCTGAGAGGGCGTCGGAGAATGGACTTCGCGACGTCCTTTTGTATGTTTGCAGTAGCACCAGCCGACATCGTGTGACGAGGCGCTGAACGTTGTCGGATATGCTGGCTCGGGGGAAGGGCTGGTACTTAATTTGTCAATCGCGGGATTGGCGGTTGGCTTAGCGTAACCGGACGGGTTATGGCGTGACATGGTTGGCTGGCGAAACCGTCGGTTTGTATGTGTCGCTTGGGAATGAGTGGGAGCAACATTTGAATGAAGTGTAATCCGTGGCGCTGGCTATGGGGCATTCCCCTGCTTGGAATGTGGTTGTGGATCACGGTCCTGGCTGAGCGAGACAACATCCAGGACGATTTGCGCGGGCGTTCCCAGACGGCATTAAGCCAAGCCGGATTTTCATGGGCGACACCATCGTTTGCAGGACGCGATGGTCTGGTCACCGGTCGCACCGTCAATTCTGATGAGCCAGACAAAGCTATAGAAACAGTGCGAGACGTTTGGGGCGTGCGCGTTGCTAACAAAGATATCGAGGTCATAGAAAAGGTCTCGAACTACGAATGGTCTGCAACGCGTGAGGGCGGAGAGGTTGTCCTCGGTGGTTTTGTGCCAAGTGATGAAGATCGTGCAGACATCGTCGCTTATTTCACCAAACGTTTTCCGAAATTGAATGTTGTCGACCAGATGGTGTTAACGCCCGGCATCGCCGACAAATCTACGTGGCTGACGGGTGTGAGATTTGCCGGCAAGCAACTTGTATCTCTCGACAAGGGTTCGGCCAAGCTGCGCAATTCCGATCTTTCAGTGACAGGTGCCGCGCAGGATTTCGTTGCTTATAAGGGCGTTAAGGCGGCATTGGCGCGCGCGCTGCCCGAGGGCATCACCCTTGTCAAAGACGGTGTGTCGCCGCCTGTGGCTGCCCCCTACACTTGGTCTGCAAAGCGGTCGTTGACGGGGCTTTTGTTGTCAGGTCACGTTCCAAGTGAAGAGTTGCGCCGCGATATCTTTGCACGCACGAAGGAGCTCTTTAAGGATACCGCCATTGTCGACCGGATGCAGACTGCGGCAGGCGCGCCAAAGGCCTGGTCGACCGCGGCTTTCTCCAGCCTCGAGCAATTGTTAAGACTGCAGAAGGGTTTGGCGAATATGTCGGATCAAAATCTGCAATTGAGCGGTGCTGCCGTTGACCAGGCCACCGCAGAGAGCATTCGCACGGCATGGAACTCGGCAATTCCGTCAAGCTTCGAACTGACGGATAATCTGACCTATCCAAAACCAGTACCACCGGTTGCCACTCCCTTTGTGACGGACGTTCTGTCTGAAGAGAGCAATGTTGTGGTCAAAGGTTATGTCCCAAGTGACGACGTGCGTGTGGCGCTGCTTGAGCAGGTTCGCAATGCATTCCCAGGGCGCACTACCATCGACAAGCTCGAGCTGGCATCTGGTGCCCCTGATGGTTGGAACAGCTGCATTGCAGCCGGTCTCGGTGGTCTGGCAAAGCTCGATGTCGGACAGTTGTCCCTGCGCGACCGCAATTTGCTGGTCGTCGGCAAGACCAAAGACGAAGCGCTTGTAACATCTCTTCCCAACGAAGTTCGTGTCGCGGCCAACCGGGCGTGTGATACGGAGGTGCGGGTTGCCGCCGACGTGCTGCCGGAACCAACACTTGAGTGGTCGGCGAAACATCAAGGCGAAGGCCGGATTGTTTTGTCGGGTAGCGTTCCTGATGCGGCAACGAAGGCCGCGCTGATTGAGCGGGTCGGCAAACTCTTTACTGGCGCGGAAATCATCGATGAGATGACGATCGCCGGCGTCGAACCGCGTAACTGGAAGGCTGCTGCGGTTCGCAGTCTGGAACAACTAGCGCGTCTGCGGTCCGGTGAAGCGATCATTTCTCGCCAGGATGTACTTATTCGTGGTGAAGCCAAGGACACGGCGATTGCCACAGCCGTCAAAGACCGGATCATGACGAGTTTGCCAAAAGAATATGGCGGGCGCCACGACATCAAAGTGCTTTCAGACGCGCAGATCTGGGCGGAAGAGGAAGCGCGCAAAAAGGCTAAGGCTGAAAAGCTTACCGCCGAAGCGCGCGCACAGGCCGAGGCGGAAGCAGCCGCCAAAGCAAAGGCTGATGCGCAAGCCCAAGCGCAAGCTGCTGCCGCACGCAAGCGCCAGGAAGAAGCTGAAGCTGAAGCGCGCCGTCTTGAAGGCGAACGCAAGGCAGCAGAGGAAGAGGCGGAGCGTCTGCGCAAGGAAGCGGCTGCTACCGAAAGAGCCCGTCAAGCGGAGTTGGATAAACGCAAGCAGGAAGCCAACAAATGCGAGACGCTTCTGCGGTCTGCGGCAGCTGAAGGCAGCATTCAATTTGGTTGGGCAAGTGCGGAACTGACGCGGCAAAGTCGCCCAACGCTCGCGCGACTTGCCAGTATTGCCAAGCAGTGTCCGGGGTTCGCCATCGAAATTGGCGGTCACACGGATGCTGAGGGAACTCCGGAACGCAATAAGTCTTTGGCCGAGCGACGGGCGCAATCCGTCGTGGATTACCTCAAGAGTGCCGGCGTTGACGGCGACCGCTTAGTGGCCGTCGGATATGGCGAAACGCTTCCAATTGCCGCCAACGACACGGCGGCAGGTCGCGCGAAAAACCGCAGGATCGAATTTGTGGTGAAGGCCAACTGACGAGATGTGTTTCGGCGCCGGTCGTGCGCTGCCGATCGCAGATTACAACGGAAATTTGGCTTGCAGCCAAGAGTTTAAGGCAGACGAGATGGATTATTTGTTTGTGAGTCTTTTTTGGTACCTGGCAACGGCATTTGGTGTCGGCGTCTTTGTCGGCTGGTATTCATGCAGCTTCAACGAGGACGAATAATCGAGCAGAGTTTAATCGCCTTGCTGAGTTGAACAGGCAGACAGGTTTGGACAGCAATGATGCCCGACGCCGAGATAT
>JAJFHI010000299.1 GCA_021775715.1 Hyphomicrobiaceae bacterium
GAGACCGGCAAGTTCGGCATGACGGCGCAGAATGCGAACGCCGATTGCGTGGAACGTGCCGAGCCACGGCATACCCTCGACAGCGCCACCAACAAGATTGCCAATGCGCAACTTCATTTCGCGTGCCGCTTTGTTGGTGAACGTTACGGCGAGGATCTGAGACGGATAGGCTTTCCCCGTTGCTAGTATATGGGCGATGCGTGTGGTCAGAACGCGTGTCTTGCCGGTGCCGGCGCCCGCAAGGACGAGCACGGGACCATCAAGTGTCTCGACAGCTTTGCGTTGCTCAGGGTTGAGGCCTTCGAGATATTGCGCAGGCGCACTGGCCAGCATCGCGCGTTGCGAAATCGATAAACCCTGTTCTGGCTCTGGATCGGTTGCCCCATCGTCATACACAGACGATGGAATATCGGTTGGCGGTTCATAAGGGCGGTCGTCGAACGGTGCGTTTGGTTGGTCGCCTGGAAAGCCAGAAGATGGTGGTGTGTCAGCAGTGGAACTCAGGTCCGGCAGGTCAAAAGGCGGCGCGTCGTCTTCCGGTATGCCGAAAAGATCGCCGACCGGTTCGCCGGGAGGTGTGGTTTTGCCATTTGTTTTATGATTCGCGGACATAGGAGTGAATATAACAGAGCCGGCTGGCGGGCAATGTGGCGTGGCGGTTATTCCTCGCAAACGTAGCGGAAACGCTGTGTTTTAGCGGTGTTCCTCAATGCTTTCGTCGATCATCGCCTGGTTGAAGGCGTTGATGGCGTCGAACTTCAGCGCCCAGCCTATCAATTTGCTCCGATCGCTGGCTGTAACAACAGCAATGCGGGGTTCACCGGTCTCAGAATAGAGTTTTAGCGCTGTTTCGAGTGTGTCGCTGGTCAGCAGTGTCGGTTGATCAGGTGAAATTTTCTCGTGCTCTTCAGCCGTTGTACCTTCTGCTGCCGACAGCGGTGTGAGAAACGAGCGAACTGTCATGCGTCGCATGATCGAACGGTGGTGGCCGTGATGAAGCAGGATGCCGCGTTTGGCGAGTTGCCAGTGAAAATAACTGTGCCCGACAAACGCGTAAGACAGACCGATTGAGATCGACACCGTCAGCAACAACGCCATCGTTATTTCGAAACCGCGCGTGAGTTCAAAGACGATCATTACGGTTGAGATGGGTGCGCCAAGGACGGCGGCAGCGACGCCACCCATTCCCAGCAACGTGTAAGGGCCCTGGGTACTGCCGATCTCTGGTATGGCGGAGGTGGCGATGATACCGAATGCAGCGCCCGTCATAGCGCCGAGATAAAGTGAGGGTGAAAACACACCGCCCGCCGCACGTGAAGCGAGGGAAATACTGGTTGCGGCGGTTTTGGCAACGAGAAGCGCGAGCAGAATTCCAAGCGAGTAGTTTTGCAGCAGGGCATTATTGACTGGTTCGTAGCCGACACCCAGGACCTCGGGGAAGATGAGCGCGATCGCCCCAACCATCAATCCGCCGATTCCACCGCGCGCCCACAACGGCATCTCAAACCTCCAAGCAACGCGTTCTGTCGCAATCAGTGACATTTGGAAAACAACGGCAACAAATGCGCAAACAACGCCAAGCAACGCAAAAGCCGGGACCTCCCAGTAGGTTGAGAAGGTGTATTCCGGAATGATGAAAGCGGCGTGCTCCCCGAAGTAAAGTCGTGAGATGACGGCGGCCGTCACGCTCGAAATCACAATGGGCACCAGTGAGCGAATGGCGTAGTGCGCCAGGATGACCTCGTGGGCAAACAATACGCCCGCCATTGGTGCATTAAATGACGCTGAAATGGCTGCTGCGGCACCACAGGCCAGCAACGTTCGGCGTGCGCCACGTTTTAAGTTAAAGTAGTTGTCGATGATCGCGGCGATGGTTGATCCAAGATGGACCACGGGGCCCTCGCGTCCGGCACTCGATCCAGTGCCAAGCGACAGAACCGAAAGCCCAACACTCCAAAGGCCGGTCTTGGCATCGATCTCAACGTTCTGTCGGTGACTTGCTTCAATAACGTCTGCCGGGCCATGCGCACGGCGGCCCGGAACAAAGCGATCAAGAAGATATCCAACAAGAATGCCGCCGAGGGCGGGTGCCAACAGCACATGCCAAAAAGGTACCTTCTGCGCAGCTGAACTTAGATTTTCCGAGGTATCGAACAGCCATGGGTACTGAACCAGACCGATAAGGGTGCGAAATCCGAGTGTCGCTAAGCCGACGGTCAGCCCAATGACCAGCGCCAAAGCCCAGACCAGAGGGGCGCGAGCGGCGAAAAATTCCCTGAGATTTGGCAGGAAACGGGCGACAATTGCATCCCGGAAGGCTTCTAAGAATTCGCCGAGATGTTCTTTTATCATTTTTTGCGCATCTGTAGTCTGAAGGCGGTGTTTCTATCATTCGGCGAAGTCGTTGTTGAGTTCATCGCAGGCCAATATCGCATCCGACCTGGTTTTACAGGCCAAGCCAATGCGGCTTTTGTATCCGGTCGCATATGAGAACCTCTGTTGGGTTGGTCTTGGTGATGACTTGGAAGCGCGCAATAGTTTTGCGTAAGCAACTAGAAAACCTCAAAAAAGGTTCTGCGATTCGACCCATCGTTTCATCATTTTTGTGAACATCAACGCGTCGATTTTGTAACTTTTCCGGGAGCGGACGGGCTAACGGCGCCTTTGAGGGCCATGCATCACGGCAAAATGCTCGGCTAATTGGCAATAAAGTCGGGTCTGGAGCCCTGATGATCAAAGCAGCGTCACAAATTCGCTCTCCAATGGGGCGGCGAATTATGCGATAGAGTAGGGGATGGGTTGTGCTGGTGGGCGTGGGGATGGAACGGCTGCCGGGAGCATTAGGTGTGGCTTACCAAATTCACGAGATTGGATGGCAAACGGATTGGGTCTTCGAACCTTTCCCGGATGTCCGAAGGCCTTGCCCGGATGACCGGACCATGGTGGCGGCTTGGCCGTGATGCCGGCAATCGTGGTCTGGGAGATAGAGCGCAACTTTGCGCATGGCTAAGGGCCGCCTGATAAGCGGTGCAACGGAGGACCGGTTGAATACATTACTGATGTGGCTTGGAGGTTTGTTGGTTGCCATTTTGGCGGCCCTGTTCGTCGTGCCGCATTTCATCGACTGGAACGTCCATCGCGGTGTTTTTGAAACGCAGGCCTCGCGGATCCTTGGCCGCGACGTTCGCGTCGGTGGCGAAGTCAACGTTCGCTTTTTGCCAACGCCTTATGTGCGCTTCGAGCGCGTACGCATCTCAGAAGGCAACGAAGCTGGTTTTGGTGGCCGTTCGTTCTTTCGTGCCGAAAGCTTCACAATGTGGCTTTCCGTACCCCCGCTGCTGAAAGGTGTTCTTGAGGCCCATGAGGTCGAATTGCAGCGCCCGTCGTTGCGGCTTGCTCTTGATGAGGTCGGACGCGGTAACTGGCGAACCTTCAAGGTGCAAAGCGGCACACTGCCGTTCGTGCCGGCCGGTGTCTCGTTGCAGTCGGTCAATATCACTGACGGCTTATTGACATTCGATTCTGCTGATGGCGAGGAACGTGTCCGCATTGATGGAGTCAATGGCGAGCTTTCAGCTGAGTCCCTTGGTGGTCCTTTCAAGTTTGATGGCACGGTCAAGTGGCGTGGTGGTTTGCGAGACGTCAAATTCGCGACATTTGAATCGCCACGCATTGAAAGTGATGCTGTGCCGGTGTGGCTACAGATCAAACCGCAGACGACGCGTAATTCTTATGTGCTGGAGGGCAAATTCCGAAATCTTTCTGATGTGCCGGAGTTTGCCGGTGACCTGAAAGCCGACATCGCGTTGACCGGCGTCGCTCCTGCAAAAGAGAAAACACCTACAGGCTCAAGCGCCCGCCCGCACATTGCTTTGACGGCCAAGGTCGCAGGCGCAGGGACTAGATTTGATGTCAAGAACCTGGTTGCGAGCTTTGAAGATGTTGGCCCTCCGCAGCTTGTGACCGGCGAGGCGACGGTGAGATACGGATCCGATCGCGATTTGAAACTTGCGCTTGTGTCGCGCTGGCTGGACTTGGATCGGTTGTCGGGCACACCTGATGAGGGACGCGATGATCCGTCCCCGATGGGGTTGATCGGTTCGATTGTTCCGGAAATTGTCGATGCATTGCCTGCACAATTTTCCACTGATGCACAAT
>JAJFHI010000300.1 GCA_021775715.1 Hyphomicrobiaceae bacterium
GTCATGCGATCGTGGTTGGTGTTTCGGGATACGACAAAAAAATCATACGGCCACTTAAGGCTCCAGCGAACGATGTCCGGCTGATCTGGGATCTCTTATTGGAGCGTGGGTTTGCGCCAAACGACATCCTGGTGCTCGCCGATCAACTCACCGGCGGCGCAACTAGCCCAGTCAAATTGGCTGCGCCCACGCACCAGAACATTGTCGCGGCATTTGAAAACGTGACCGACGCCATCTCCAAAAACAAAAATAAACAGCATTCCGTCTTCATTTACTTTTCAGGGCATGGCTCCCGCCAGCCCCAGTTTCAACTCAGTGATGACGTTGAACCCGACAATTATGACGAAGTCTTTCTGCCATTGGATGTCGGACCAATCGACATGGAAACGCGAAAAATCAAGAACGGCTTGGTCGATGATGAAATAAAAATTCTACTCGAAAAGCTGCAGAGCGCGGGCAACGTCTTTGTTTGGGTTGTCTTCGACGCCTGTCATGCGGGCGATATGACACGCGGTATCGATGAAGACGTGCAAGCCAAATATATCGATACGGAAGCGCTTATTCCCAAAACATTCCGCGCGCAATGGCGCCAAGATATTGCAGCAGCCGAAGAAGTCTCTGCGTCCATGCGAAAGAAAGATCAAAACCTCGCCGAACAGGATGGCTGGCTTGGCAAAGGCCGCAACAAGAGCAGTGGGATCACTGTGTTTGCAGCGGCCCAGGCGGACAAGCTGGCTCTGGAGCTCCCCATCGCCGAAGCAGACAACGAAGTCTACAGTGTCTTTACCTATCACCTCGTAAAGGCGATGAGGCAGGGTCCACATTCATCATATCGTGCGTTGGCCGACAGTATCGAACGCCAATATGCAGCGTTTCAGGCTGGGTTACCGAGCCCCGTTTATGAAGGCGCGCTCGATCGGGGCGTTGAACTCGCGCGTCCGGGGTCAGCGACGTGGCGATGGCCTGCTCAATCAGGCACGTCAACCAATAGTGTCACGGCACAACTCGGCGCGTTGTCTGGTGTTCGCGAGGGGAGCATTCTTGCGCTTTACGATGCTGGTTCGACAGATCAACCGTCAGGTTATTTGAAAGTGACATCTGCCGGGCTCAGTCATTCAACAGCGGTGCCAATTGCCCACCTTGAGCAGCCCGAACCTAAACTTAAAGAACTCGAAGGACCAATTACGGTCTCGGTGGCTGTGCGCAATATCGCGTTCAGCTTACGTGTTGCAACGCAGTTGGAAAATGGCGATGTCGCCGGAAAGATCGCGACACAGGCAGTCAAGCTCGTCCAAGACGTGAGCGGAACCGGCAGCGCGCTTAATCTTGAATGGGTGGGGGCAAGCGCGCCTGCCGATGTGCTTTTGGTGAAGCAATCAGATCGCCTTGTGATCCTGCCGAGCACCAGCTCGCTTGATGCAAAGTCTACAGCAGGTAGGTTTTCCGTTTTGCTGGACGGCGAACCGGCGCAAATCGCAGAAAAGCTTACTGAAAACCTATGGCGACTGACACGCCAGAAAAACCTGCTGCGCATCGCCAATGCCGTATCGCCGGCGGATGATAAATTGCCAATTGATGTCCGTCTGTTCCAAATTGCCTCTCCCGTATCCAGTAGCGAGCAGGACGATCGCCACACATGCCCTGATGCCAACATGCGCGAGCTGAACGAGGGCGGTGATCTGGTTGACCTTGCCCAGCCACCAACACTCAAGCACTGCGATGTGTTGCGGTTGGAAGTCACAAATACCGGCGAAAAGCCGCTGCAGGTCACTGGTTTACTTGTCGGGTCGGATGCGAGCATCTCAGTTTTCGATGTTGGCAATCGCCCCATCATTAAGCCCGGGAATATCTTGCCGGCCGCGAGCTTTATACAAATTGTCACGTGGTGTGCACTGGAAAATTGCAAGCGGTTAGGACTGCAAGATGGTGCACAAACCACAGGGCGAGACCGGCTAATCCTTGTTGTCCTCGAACTGCCTGACAGTGGCGCGCCGATAAATCTCGGTTACCTCGCCCAACCAAGCCTGGCAAAAGCCAAGTCCATGTCTCAGAAAGGATATCGCCGCGAGAGCACCGAACTCGAGCGCTTGCTGGGAGAGGCCACACTGATACCCAAGACCCGCTCCGTCGGCGTTGGGTCTATCAAGGACGCGACGCTCAAGGTTCTACAATGGGATACCGTGCGCTAGTATTTTTGCCCTGCGGCGCGAACTCATCTCATCAGATCGTGAAACTCACTCGGCAGGTTGCTTCAATTCGGGTAGGAAATCGTTGATCAGTTGAAGTGTCGCAGACTTGGTATTGGCGGCTGCTTTTGATTGCTCTGCCAACTCTATGAGTTGTTTGCGCCGGTCCTCATAAAGTGAATAGCGGCGCTTCTGATCCGCGGGGTAAAGCTCGCTGATAATGTTGCGATCGACGGGCGATATCGAATAGTTCTCTTCCGAATAGCACGTACTTCCGGTTCCCGACTTAAAAAATTTCTTTGGAAACGTGTAGAGCATGACGGAGTCTTTATCGAACTCTGAAGCAAACGTGCCAGGCTTATTGAGCTGTCGCATGTTGTGGTCAACAACTTTTTTCGACCAGCCCAACGGCGGTTTGGCCGAGTCTTTATAAATATGATCCCAATTGTATTCCGCTTCGCACTTACCAAACGGGCTTTGATGTTCATGCGCAAGGCCAAGCGCGTGTCCGAATTCATGCAAAACTGTGCGCCGCAAGTCGATTGCATTCATCAATTCCTTGGTCCTAGGATCAATAATTGAAATCGACATGGATTCTTCGTTTTGCGCAAAGCTCTTGAAGCTCAGGATTCCAATTGCAGAATAGTTCTGCCCTTTGTCGTTCAGACTGACCCGAATATGCGAATATTCGTCCTTACTGCAGATCCGTGGCTGATTCAGGTCTCCAAAATTCAGCGGGATTAATACGTCACCCACTGTCCATTCAAATGCAGTCATTGCGATAAGTTGGTGAAACGCCCGATGGCCATTGAAGAAGCAGACATTAATTGTCTTGATCGACGGCGGCCAGATAAGCGGCGACATGAATACACCTTTACCGGCATCCGGACCGACCAGTCCCGATGCTTCCATCGTTTCATTAAACGAGGCAAGTCGCGCGGCAACGCGAGGTGGATAATATTCCCAAAACCCGACAGAAGGTGCTGGCTCAAAATCTTTCGCTCCCGCAACGCCGCCAAATATGACAATTGCAATCAGTGCAACTAGGTAACGTTTGCAAGTATTTGCCATAGCAGCGCGTAACTCCATGCGTGTGGGGGTCTAGAACTGGCAAAAGAAAAGGAATGCCTCAGAACACCATATAAAAGTGAGCGCGCAAATCAAGAGTAACGCCAATTGTTCGAGTCGTTGGTTATCAGAACAATCCATCTATGTTGCTGGCATCTTGGTGGCGAAAAATTAAAGTTAATCAATTTGGAGCCCGCATTAAGTTGCGGGAAATCTATACGGGAATCGGACTGAGCTCCTGCCTGATGTGCATCAGGAGTAGGCATCGCTTGATGCGCCGTAACCAACAACTAGTTGTGCGCCAGCGCGGTCTGTTGAAATCATGAATATTCCGGTGTTACAGTAGTTAAACTATCGCCTTGTAAATTACGCCACGAACTTCCAACTCCGGGACGTAAAATGATCATACGAACGCTAAGAAATTTTACCATTTGGAAAATGCCAGCTTCGGAGAGATCTCGCTCGACGGCTGGTCTGGCGGTGCTCATTGCATTTTGTATGTTCTCAGTGACACCGGCCTTTTCTGCGGATCAACCGACTGATGCCGCGCCAACGGCAGCATTTGCGTTTGTTGAGTCTGGTAATGTCCCTCAAGGCGCTCTGGCTTTTCCTTATAGGATCCCGCGCGATGACAAAACGCCGTGGACGGGCAACCGGCCTTGGTTGGAAATTACCAAGGAAGCTGGAGATTGGGAGTATGCCAAGACGTTCACGACCGTAACGGTCGTCGACAATCCTGACGTTTTTCATCTGATGGATATGTATATTCATGGAGATCCGATCTCCAATACACCGCTCATAAAGATTACCAACATCGATCTTCGGAAATATTTTCCGCAGCCAATTGCAAACAAGAACTCGTGTATCGCGAGAGTCCAAGCGTACCTAGGCGTCTACAATCGCAAGGGCCGCTCGATATCGACCAAAATCGACGGCATCCACTCACAGTCATCTAATGTGTCCAAGGTCGATGTAATCAACAACTGTCGTGAACCTGGAAACTGGGAATTCAATATTCATGAAGCAGTCGATGGGAAAAGTCGAAAGGTGATGCACGGCTACTTTTACATTCCGGTCGATTATCTAAATCCGAGAATGAAAAAGCACACTGGCTATGCATGGCGGGACGCAGGAGTTGGGTTGCGGTTTCCAAGACATCCGCTCAACCGAAGCAAGCCAAACGCCGCATTGCCATCGACGAAGATCAATCGAATTAAAGCATCGGCTGTAAACTTTACAGAGGAGCGGGCGGGCGGCGACCTGGCAATGATATGGTGGGCCATGCCTAAATTTCCAGCTTATTGCAACATCAACGAGCTGAAGAAGATTTACTCCTGGCTGCCGACTGCCTCAGACTTTGGTAAAGCAGAAGCAAAGCCGAATAAATTGACCGCTGCAACAGGACCAATCGACTACAGCACTATGCCCTCTGAAACGCGCGCGAAGTCTGGCATCGCAAAGAAAGCGGACGGCACGCCGATAAGGCAGACATTGTCGTACGTTAAAACACAAGGGTGCAGTATCACAGGCAAAACATTTGGTGAGAGCCGGGGCGCGGACAGGCCACCTGAGGGTTTCCGATGGCCGTTTAATCTTGAAGAAAAAGACCGTAAAGGCTTGTCCATTTCAAAGTGGAAATCGGCTTGTGCAATTGTTCCCCACACCTTCCGCAATTGGGAAGATGTCAAGAATTATCGTGTCCGTTTATCGGGCTTTGAAGGCGATGGGACATATGGATGCGCTGTTAAAGGCAAGACCACGGTTGAAAAGCTGACACACCGTAAGGCAAAACTTAAGGATGACCTAAACTGCTGGCGTTTCAGCTACGACAAATATATCAGTGACTTCACAGGGTATCGCCTGGCACAAAAAAACGGGTTCACTGAACTCCATCTTATCAACACATCGAAAGCAACTTTCCTGCGACGAGGACTTGGCCGTTCGGTCATCATTGGTTTTAACAATGACAAATTGAACGAAGCGGGCAAGGAAGGCGTGCATTTCTTGTTGGGCTACAACTCGAAAAAGCTAACTGCTCCATATGGGGCTGAAGATGTCGAAGAGTATCGACCTCATTATGCATTTGTCGTCGACCAATCAGGCAATATCAAAGACCACTATGGCCTCAGCAATCTTTTCAGAGACGGTGTGGGTATTGGCAAAGTCCAAGTGCAACTTGAAGGCACGGAAGACAATCGCAAGTTAATTGTCACATTGATCAGTCACGAACGCATAGTTCCGCTTACACAATTCAAACTCGATTATCCTGATACCGGTGAAACACCCGCTGATACATACCAAGACTTCCAAGTTTCTGAATCGCCAGTAGATCGCGAGAAAGCTTCCGCCGACGCTACTGCGGAGTTGGAAAAGCGCGTGGCCGCATACAAGCCAAAAGCTGGCGAAGAGATCATCGCGGACGCGGTGCTTAACGAAGGAATGACCTACCACGCGGTTATCGTGAAAACTGACAAGGGGCCGATCATCCGTCGCTATATGGCCAGCGGCACGTCATCGTGGCCAGAAGAAGGTTTGGAGCTGGTCGAACGCGACGGTCGATATTTTGAAAAGAATAACGACTACGCAGAAAACTTCCGGATCAATGGCAGTGATTTGGAATTCTATGACCTGAATGGACTGGTCGCGAGGGCACCGATCACACGTAGGTAAACGGTGTCGGGCTTGTTCAACTATTCCAACAAACTCATTGGCGGTGTCACGGTCGCAAACACGAAGTCGCTGAACTTTCGTGCATTCAACTCTGGTTGTTGAGCATTATTGGTCATTCGGTTGACCTTGTCCGTCACAAAGGCGGCAAGTTCATACATGTTTATGTCGCCGTCTGGTGCGCCGGTTGGAAAGACATCTGCTTCGCCGTCCAAACCCTTGAGAAGCGCATAGGTGAAAACACCGTGCCCAAGGTCTGCGCGCTCTTCTGCCAATGCCTCGGAATTTGTAGCAGAGAATGCGATCACTCCAGAATCGGCTGTGTCCTTGGCAAGGCGTGCGTTATACGCGCCGCCTGATCGACAGGTGTCAACGAACAACAATCGGCGCCCCTTTGTGCGAGAAATGGCGGCTTCAAGTGTGCTCCACAATACAACGGAATCTGGGTCCCAATCATCATCCACCCGTTTGGCATTGCTCGGCAAAAACAAGTAATCAGGGCCATCCTGCACTCCGTGTCCGGCCAGAAACACAACTGTCGTGTCTTCTGGTTTGGCCTTTCGGAAAAATCTCAAAGCCCGTCTGACATTCGACGATGTCGGTGATTTTTCACCTGCTGAGGAAACAAGAAGTGTCTTGGTTTCCGCGTGTCTGCTGCCGAGCGTTGCAGTTACGCGCTGATGAAACGCCTCGGCGTCTGCTGCGGCAAACTTTAGATCCGAAAGCCCAACGGTCGCGTCGTAATTGTTCACGCCTATTGCGACGACATACAATGTTCCACGCTGTTCAACCGGAGCCACACTGCTTTGCAAGATAACAGTGCCCCGCATTGTTCGCCCGACCTCGTTGACAGCGGTCACCTGAATTTGGTTTTCGCCTGGTTGCAGCGGGATTCGCAATTTGCGAGTTTTTCGACCTTTACCAGTTGGCTCAAAACTGCGTAACGCGGATGGAGTCACCTGTGTGTTGTTGACGAGAACATTAAATCCGTTGACGGGATCTTCGTTCGCATCGACCTCAATTGTTACCTCCGCAAAACGTGCGTCGGTTTTATCGATTGCGGTGACTGTAAATTCGGGCAGCTTTCGCTCAGCCAATTGGTCAAGAGAGAATGCAACAGCTTGTGGGTCAGCATCGCGAGCTTCCTGAAGGGCCGCTGAAGCACTTCGGAGTTCAATGGCGCGCGAGACAATGTCAGGTCGATAGAAATGTTGCTTGAGTTGGTCGGCGGAGATGTATCTCGCTTCCCGGTCAGGACCCTGGTTGATATGCCAACCGACCATGCGATCACCTTGTGGCGAAGCTGTATAATAGCCTTGAGGTGTCCAGATAATCCAATCGCCATCGTCGGTCGCTTGGAACAATGTTGCGATCAGCTCGCGCGTTTGCGGATTCCATAAGCGAACCGTCTGATCACTACTTCCTGTTGCGAGTAGCGTTTGATCCGGTGAGACGGCAAGTGCCGTGACATTGCCTTGGTGTCCGATTAAATTACCGACGAATTTTCCATCAAGCGAAAATTGCGATGGATTACAGCCGCCGCGAATAACCGATAAGTGTTCGGTTTTGCCCGCCAGTGTAAACGGATCAACAAAGCATCCTCCCGCAAGTTGATGGTTTGCATTGAGAAGCTTGTTGTCTTCGTAAACCTGAATTCGGATCAATGATGATTCAGGTTTCTCCTCCCAGGCTTGACGAACCTCAAACGGTCCGACTTTGTGCAAAACGCGCTTGAACTCCTTGCTACGGTTCTTTGCTAGAAGGCGCGGCACACCCAGCTGGCCCGCGAGACCGCGCCGGTCTTGATCTGGAAGCCTCAAACCAACGTCTAACGAACCGATCTGAGAGATCACATTTGGATCGAGAAAGATTTTGGCACGCGCTTTGACTTCGGGGTTCTCAAAAGCCTTCAAGTCCTCTGCCGAGGCAGAGCCGCTCCAAATCCTAATATGAAGTTGAAATTCATTTGGTGGCATGTCTTCAAGTGGTCCGCCGGACAACATGAAGGCGTTGAGCTTCTCATACACCGTCTCATTAAACTTGCTGCCCCAGGCCAGGTTTCCGTTGTGATCAAAACCAACACCTGTTTTCGCCGACCCGCGTCCAGCAAGCCGGCCTGTTTCCTCGCCTGATGTGAGGTCACGCAGCACAATTGCGCTTCCCGTTACCAGTGCAGCTGTTTTGCCATCAGGAGAAATTGCAGCGGCAGTTACTGCTCCCATATTGGCGAGGATCAGCGGTGGCTTGGCGGTCCTAATATCCATCACGACGGATTGTGATTCAAAATTAAGACCTACGCCTACAACAAGATGGTGACCGTCTGGTGTCAGGCTCAAAGAGTTGACCGCACCGGTTGTCGGACTTGTCGTGTGAATAGCCCGCCGTGTCTTCCAGTTCCAAAAGCGGACGATGCGGTCGGCACCTGCGGTAACAATCAGGTCGTCGACGAGTGAAACAGCCACTGCATTTACAGGCCCGGTGCTGTCTTTGTTGGTATGCGTGAGCTTGCCGTTTTCAGTGTCCCAGAGCCGCCATGTCCCATCGGCGGAGACACTCGCGAGCACGTTGGTCTTACCAACGAATGCCAGGTCCGCAACATTTCCAGTGTGCCCGGTAAGGACGTGCAGTCTATTTCCAGTCTCCAGATTCCAGACAACGATTTCACCAACAAATCCACCAGACGCGAGGCGTTTTCCATCGTGTGAAACAGCAAAACTGGAAACAGTTCCCTTGTGTGCCCCCGCCAGCGTTCTGACGAGCTTTCCCGTCGCTGTTTCGAAGATGCGAATGTCGCCGCAATAGCCGGCACACTCGGCCTGCATGCGTCCACCGACGGCAATGAGCTTTTCGTCGGGTGTCAGGGCGATGGCTCGAATGGAGCCATGGTAGCCGACACCAATCTCGCCTCGAATAGTTCGAACGGTCTTGCCGACTTTCCAATCCCAGATCCGTACAATCTTATCCTGGCCCGCCGAATAAAGTGTCCGTCCGTCTTTGGAAAAGATGACCGCGTTGACATGGGCGCGATGGCCACCAGCATCAATCTGCAATATCGGCTCTGCAAACGCTGCGACCGACGCAAGGCAGAAGACAAAGAGCGGCAGGACGGCATAGATGAAGCAGTAAGGCCACCATGCCAGTGGCGAAGACAATCTTCGAAATAACGTCTCCATGGAGCCTCTCGCAGGTAGTTGCAGAACGAATTCAATGTCCAGACACCTAAGCACATCTAACAGCGAATACCTTCATTCCCGCAGAATGCGGTCAATCAGGACGCCCGTCGGCAAGTTAGCAACCTTTGCGTCGTTCCCAGCGTTTGATCTCTTTGACAACACGACTGAGATGTCCCGGGAGCCTACCGTAGGGCGGAAAGCACGCCTTGCCAAAGGTTGCAATTGCTCTGTTAGTTTTGAAGCACTGGCCCTTTGATGCAAAAATTGCGTTACGCTCGTACCACAGCTTCCCGCAACTCAAGCCCGCATAATAACTCGTGCCTGAGCCGGAATCATCACCGGCTTGGACAGTGCCCAAATGGCCGCCGAGGAGCTGTAAGCCTACAAACACAAAAGTTACCACTGTAAGACTTCGCAAAGCCCGTCGTAAACACATGAAATGCTCTCCGAATAAAGTACAAAGCTGAAAATGCCGTGCGCAAAGAATAATCAACTTTTGAGAAAAATAAATATCTTTTCTCTGAGCTTGTGTTTGTTAACGTTAGTCTAAATGACTCTGCCCCTCAAAATTCCCAAATTCAAAGCCAGAGTCTATCCATCGTACGACGAGACACACGATGCGCAAATCACGAATTTTCGAGAACCAGATCATTGCCTACACGCTGATCGAAACGGCCAAGCTCAACAGTGTTGATCCGCAAGCATGACTGCCCGATGTTCTCGGCCGCATTGCCGACCATAAGATCAACAGGATTGGCAAACTGCTCCCATGCGGTATACTCAGCAAGGCTGAACGGACGCAGATGTCTGACGCTCATCTTTTATAGGAGTTATAATTATGAGTACCAATCATGGTCGTTGTGATTGCGGTGATATCGAATATGAGTTTCAAGATGACCCCGTCAATACGGTATTTTGTTATTGCAAAACTTGCCAACTGCACACTAATTCTGACAAATGGTTTGGTGTCTGGGTGCCGTTTGATAAATTTAAATTCGTTAAAGGCACGCCTTCAAGTTTCACAGCAACTGGCGACTCGGGCGAAGCAACGCATCGGTTGTTTTGTGGAAATTGCGCGACTCCAATTGGTCTCAAGTGTGACGGTTTTGATTTGTATTCCCTGTCTGCCAGCACGATCGAAGGCGGCGAAAAATTGCGACCTGAAATGCTTATCTACACTTCCCTTGCGCCTGCCTGGGCTACTTTCCCCGAAGGAATTCCAAAGTATGATATTCTCCCGCCCAGCGATTAAATACCCTAATTTTAGCTGTGCCAGCGTCTAAATATCAACTCGGGATTCTACTTCTGACTGGAAGAAAATTGCAGGGCTCAGGTCATGCCCAACACCAGTTCTTGAATTGGCTTTGGTCCCATACGCCTGCGAACAACTATCTGACTTCATCACTTGAACTTGCGCGAGAAGATTAACAAAGCCGTGCCCGCAACAAGCGAGATGCCTGTGATAGTTTTGAGACCAGAAGAGATCACAGTCATTACGTGCCAACGACCGTTGGCCACCGTCGGATGACGTGCCGCCGTGACGTCGTAGAGTGCAAGACTCCAGAACTTCGCATTCAATACCCACCTGGTTTACGTTCTTTGCCTCATGGAGGATCACATAGAGCAAGGCGCCATTGTCAAGGCTACCCCACCACTGGTGGCTGACCACGGAAGGCTCCTAAAGACTCTGTTCCACATTCTAATTCACTCGTGTTGGGATGGACCGCCACCCTGGAAGTGGGCGGGACTTTTAAGTGCACTGCGGCCCGAGCGGACCTCGTTTTAACTTGGTTTCGATTGCCCTGGAAATTCAAACGCTTCTGTTTTTCATGCTTTCGTTAACGCAAAAACGCATCAGCGTCGTGACATCAAGCTGGAAGTCTGTTGCCATAAACTCCACTCAACAGTTGTGCTTTAACGTCTGATGTTAAGGATCTTATTCAGATGAAATATCTTTCCACTGCGGTCGGTGTGGTCGCGTCCCTACTAGGGCTCATGCTTTATGGGATGGTCGCTATTGGTGGGCTGCCGGCTGCTGGCGACTTAGTGAATTCAGATTCCCAAGGTCCAATTTTTGTTGCAGTTCTCGTCACAGCAGTCGCCGGTATGGTCGCATCCGTTATTTGCGCACTAAAGCCATTCATAGGTTATTGGATGATGATGGCCACTTCAATTGCTTGGTTTCTTGTCGCGCTCATTATTATTTTTTCACTCCGGTCCGCCATCAACCTCTCAGACCGTAGCTTTGTCATTGGAATCACCTTCTTCTTTTTCCTACCAACGATTTTGACGGCATTGTCTACCTTCTTCCTGAGGAAGACAGCCCTCAACAGATGAGCATGCGGGATCAGGTTCAGCTTTCCAGTTTGGTCTAATTTGTCAGGGCCGACGTCGATGCCTGCAACGCCGTGTCTGTCGTTTGATCTTTTCTTGTTGCGGTAGAATGGTTCGGTCACGGCCAAAGTAAACGTCGGCCGACGTAACGTTGCTCAGGCTCTCGTGCTATCGGTGATGATTGTGGTGTGTGACGAACCTACCGATTTGAGCTTTTAGGCTGTCAGGTAGGAAGTAATTTTCGAGCAGACCGCGGTTTTTTAAAGTTTGGTGCCATCGTTAAATCTTTCCCTGGGTCGGTGGGTGATACGGCGCTCCTCTGACGTGATCCATGCCATTTTCATCGCGCCATTTGGCCAAGATCCCCAAAGATGTAGGACGCGCCATTATCAGACATCAACCGTGGTCGGTGAGAGACGTTGACTTGGTCGCAGCCTGAAGCCCCAAGTGTGCGTCGTCACATAATTTGAGACAGATGGGAGTTTCCATTTCAGGAGACTTTGGCTCATCTGGTTGGATTTAAGCAGCAGCCTTTGCATACTGCAAGCGTCTAAGTTTCATGGTTCTCCTTTTGGTTGTTTCACGCT
>JAJFHI010000004.1 GCA_021775715.1 Hyphomicrobiaceae bacterium
CGGCGGCGGCAGGTTCGTGGCGAAAAACCGGCAGCGCAAAAGTTGCCTCGGTGACAAACACATCACAGGTCACCAGTTCAAACGGCGCGCATGTCGGATCAGACGTGCGCTTGTAGTCACCGGAGACGACAACACAGATACCATCATGTTCCAGCACGATTTGCGCCGAGCCGAGAATGTGTCCGGCTGGGGCGAGGCGAACTTTGACGCCATTGTGTGTCAGTGTTTCGCCATACGGCACAGCCTGCAATGTGCCAGCACATGCCTCGCCATAACGGACTTTCATGACGTCAATTGTCTCGGGCGTCGCCATGACGTGGCCGTGGCCGGGCCGGGCATGATCGGCATGGCCGTGCGTAATAACTGCACGCTCGACGGGTTTATGTGGGTCAATGAAGAAATTTCCGGCGGCACAGTAAAGGCCACGCTCGGTTGGATAGATCCAGGTCTCGGCCTGAGACGGCATGGGCGGGATCTCTCGATAATTTTATGAGGCTCGGCCGGAATGACATTCACGGGCCCAATTGATTTTTGAAACGTTGAACCTTCGCTGGCCTGTTGCCGCGTCGAATGATGAAAACTTCACAGTTCAACACGTTACATCTTAAGCGATAATATCAGGTGTCAAGCGATCTTCAATTGTGATCATCCGGTCCTTCAACACTAGCTTTTGTTTTTTTAGCCGTTTGATCATCAGCTGATCGAGCCCGCCGCTTTCTTCAAACTCGAGAATTTTTGCGTCGATGGCGCGGTGTTCTGTGCGTAGACGCATAAGTTCGTCGCGCAGTACCTGGTCAGTATCAAGCTCAAGTGTCAAAGCAGAGTTGGTCCCGATTGCCCAATTTAATCGCGGCGGACTATCGCCATGTTTTCTAAAAATCGCAAGAGCTTGGTTCGCTCGGCTCGTAAAAAAGTCAGTTTTTATCGTGCCTTAATGTCCGGCTCGGCGGGGTATTCAGGGTGTTACACAGCGAAAGGTTTTATCAATAAAAAATTTTAAACAGGTCTTGTCAGTTGTAGACAGAGCGTCACCTGTCTGTCACACTTTATATATCTTGAATAATCACGGAGAGCAGAATGTCACTAGCAGCTCATCTTGTGGAATTGTCTGAGAAACACAAAAATCTTGAGTCACGCATCGGAGAAGAGCTTGGACGACCGGGAGCTGATGTCACCGAAGTCCGGCGTCTAAAACAGAAAAAACTTGAACTGAAAGACCAGATCGTGCGGTTGCGCGAGAAGAACGGTTTAAGCTAAGATCTCTTGGCCCTCAGAGAGCGGCATACCAAGACGTCTGCCGCTCTCGCCAGAAATTCGTAATTAATGTGGTGCGCATCAATGCGATGACGCACACGTGCCGCTTCGGATGCCGATGCGGCTTTTTTTGTGCCTTGGCCATGCCTCGGTTTTCACTTGGCGGCTACGCTCTCGGCTCTCGGCTCTCGGTTTCCGGCTACATCTGGGTGCGTTGGCGAAGTTTGAACTTTTGGATTTTCCCTGTTGAGGTTTTAGGGATCTCCATGAAGACAACATCGCGTGGGCATTTGAAGCGCGCGAGGTTCTGGCGGCACCACTGAATAAGCTCGTCTTCGGTCAGCGTTTCGCCTGGCCGTAATTCAACGAACGCGCAAGGCGTTTCGCCCCACTTGTCATCGGGCTTTGCAACGACGGCGCAAGATGACACGGCCGGGTGTTTGTAGATGACGTCCTCAACCTCGATAGATGAGATGTTTTCACCGCCTGAGATGATGATGTCCTTCGAACGGTCCTTCAGCTGGATGTAGCCATCGGGATGAAGCACACCAAGATCGCCAGAGTGGAACCAGCCGCCATGGAACGCCTCGTCGTTTGCTTTTGGGTTTTTCAGATAGCCCTTCATGACGATATTGCCGCGGAACATAACCTCACCGATTGTATCGCCATCGGCGGGCACGCGCAGCATGGTTGATGGGTCCATCACGGTGAGATCCTCAAGTGCCGCATAGCGCACGCCTTGGCGAGTTTTCTTTGCAGTTTGTTCTTCGGGTGAGAGGTCGTCCCAGGTGCTATGCCACTCGTTGATCGTTGCCGGTCCATAAGTTTCTGTCAGGCCATAGAGGTGTGTGAGTTTGAAGCCTGATGCTGACATGGCGTCGAGCACAGACGGGGGTGGCGGGGCTGCGGCATGGTTGAATGAAACGGTATGCGTGATTTCGCGTTTTTCGTCGTCAGTGGCGTTGAGCAACGTCGACATCACAATTGGCGCGCCAGACAGGTGCGTAACTTTATGGTCGGCGATGGCGTCGTGCATCGCTTTGGCGCGGACCCATCTGAGGCAGACATGCGTGCCGGCGACAACGGACAGCGACCATGGGAAACACCAGCCATTGCAGTGGAACATCGGTAGTGTCCAAAGATAGACGGGGTGTTTTACCATCTCGCAAGCGACCGTGTTGGCATAGCACATCAGTGCCGCGCCACGGTGATGGTAGACGACACCTTTTGGGTTACCGGTGGTACCAGATGTGTAGTTCAGCGCTATGGCATCCCATTCGTCGTCTGGCATGCGCCAGGTAAAGTCGGGGTCACCCTTGGCAACAAATTCGTCATAGTCTTCCCAGGAACTGCGATCAGGTTCTTGGGGAAATTCCTTGTCGTTGTAATCGATGATCAAAGGATTGACCTTGGCCTGAGCAAGGGCGTCACGCATGACGTCGGCGAACTCGCGATCTATAATAATGACTTTCGTGTTTGCGTGATCGAGCTGGAAGGCGATGATTGCAGCATCAAGGCGTGTGTTCAAAGAATGCAGCACGGCGCCGGTCATCGGCACGCCGTAGTGGGCCTCAAGCATGGCAGGTGTATTTGGTAACATCACAGATACGGTGTCACCCGGGCCGACAAACTGCTGCGCGAGTGCTGAGGCAAGTTGGCGCGACCGGTTGTAGAATGTTTGATACGAACTCCGTTGTTTGCCGTGAATGATCGCGGTACGGCCTGGATAGATGGCGGCAGTGCGCGCTAACTGCGACAGCGGTGTTAGGGGTTGGTAATTGGCAGGATTTTTGTCGAGGTTAGCTGCAAACGGGTTAATGCTCATGTCCGGAGTCCAGGTCTTTATCTTGAGAGGTGCGATGGCAATCCATCGCTTTCGGTAAGTTGGCGGCCAAGTTAGGGCAGCCGTGGCTGGCGGGCAATATGTGCCAGTTGGCATCTGTGATTGCCAACTTGTATTAAAGGTCCGCATGCACGACGATAGGCGTTGGTTTTTCGGTACGAGGTCGTAGAACTTCAGCGTTGTTGGTAAAAGGGGCAGGAAGAATGACGCAGATGTCGGGTTATAAGGGCGCTTACGGCCACTGGGCGCAGGACCCTGAAGATTTTTGGGCGCAAGCGGCTGAGGAAATCAGCTGGTACAAAAAGTGGGATAAGGTCTTCGACCCCTATCAGGGCGAGTATGGCCGCTGGTTTTCCGGTGCTGAGTGCAATACCGCCTACAACTGTCTGGATCGTCACGTCGAAGCTGGCCGCGGTGATCAAAAAGCGCTTATCCACGATAGCGCTGTCACCGGCGAGACAACGACCTACACCTACAAGCAGTTGACCCAGGAGGTGGCGACACTTGCCGCCGTATTGCTGGATCTCGGCGTCGCCAAAGGTGACCGCGTCGTGATTTACATGCCGATGATCCCGGAGGCAGTGATCGGGATGTTGGCGTGTGCGCGCATTGGCGCGATCCACTCTGTCGTGTTTGGCGGGTTTGCCGCTAAAGAGCTTGGTGGACGCATTGACGATGCCAAGCCGAAAGTATTGCTGACCGCGTCGTGTGGCATTGAAGGTGCGAGGACAATTGCCTACGAACCGCTCTACAGCGGCGCCATTGAAGTGGCAAACCATAAACCAGAACGTTGTCTTGTCTTCCAACGACCACAACAAACAGCAATTCTAAAGTCTGGTCGTGACCTCGAGTGGCAAACTGCGGTTGCCGAAGCCAAGGCCCGTGTGCGTGAAGCGCCTTGTGCGACACTGGCGGCAACGGAC
>JAJFHI010000031.1 GCA_021775715.1 Hyphomicrobiaceae bacterium
ACGGTTGAATAAAGTCGATTTGCCGACATTCGGTCGGCCAACAATTGCGATAGCGTAGGGGGTGGACATGGTTTTCTCTCAACAGCCGCCGCTTATGCCCGAAACAGAAGGCTTTGCAAACTATGGATATTGCCACGGGGCTCAAAAGCCGTGGGACAATAACAAAGAACGTTAAGAGACGTTTTCAGATATTGACGGTTAGACCGCTCGAACTAGGTCTGTGGCGTTTATCAGTTCAGCGCAAGAAGCTGGGCACTATCGGTCAACACCAACATTCTGTTCTGAGCAACAATCGGTGCCACAAATACTGGCGTGCCGAGTGAATTCTGCTTGATAACGCGACCTGACGCCGGATCAACACTGACAAGTTCGCCTTTGCCGGAAATTACCCACAGCGCGCCACCTGCCAGAACCGGGCCAGTCCATGTCCGTGTCTCACCCGGTATCTTCATCGTCCATTGAATTTTGCCTTCGGCTCGCGAGATCGCCATCAGTTGCCCTGAGGTATCGACGACGAATACACTTTCACCTGCGACAAATGGTGTTTGGGTTCCGGGCACACGAAGCGACCAAACCCGTTCGCCCGTTGCAAGGTTCGTTGCAACCATTCGGCCCGCATGACCTATAGCGTAGACGACACCATCAACGATCGTCGGCCTTGCCGCGTTACTGAGTGATGCGAGCTGCGACGAGGCACGGGTACTGGCGAGACTTTCCGACCACTTGGTGGTGCCGTCTGCCGTGTTGAGCGCAACAAGATCACCGGATGGGTAAGGTACGACGACAGTGTCGCCAAAGACGGCCGGACTGACACTTGTAACGAGGCTTGCTGTCTGCGGCAGACCGCGCGCAACCCAAAGCTCGACACCGTCAGTTGACGACAGGCAATAGGTCCGACCATCGATTGTCACAAGGTAGACCTTGCCATCGGCAACGGTCGGTGCCGCGCGCAACGGTGTGTTGAGATTGCGCGACCAGATTTGTTTTCCCGTCGATGGATCAAGTGCTGCAACCAGGCCAAAACCACTGGCTCCGATAATCTTGCCGTCTTCAGCCGCAACTCCGCCGCCGAAACCACCTGTCGCGCTGTCTCCGTCAGTCAAAGACCCGAGCGAAAAGAAACCGCCAGACACCTGCTCGGTTTCCGGCTTCAGCGAGACCTGCCAGGCACGCGCACCCGACGCCAAATTAAACGCAGATACTGTTCCACTTGCATCGAGCGTGAACACACGGCCACCGTAGACGATCGGACTTGCTGTCACACGACCAGACTTGCTTGACCCGGAGCCCGCACTTGCAGACCAGGATTGCGACAACGCGGCGCCAAGCGCCAGATGTCCCGGTGCATTGGTCGTTGTACCGCCTGGTTGTGGCCATGCTTCATTGACAATTGGCGGCGGCACAATGATCGGATGATCGGCAACCACCAGTTCACCCGGGATAACTTCGCGCGCCTGCAAAACAGGAATGCGCTTGCCAGGGAGTGGCTTCTGCTTTTCAGCAAATGGGTTGAGGTCAGCAACCTTCGGAAGTTTCGGCAGACCACCGGCGCAGCCGCCGAGCGTGGCCGCAATCGCAAGACTGCACACCGCGCTACCCAAACTCCTGATCGTGTTCCCCATTCCCGTCATTCCGATTCCCGTTCGCCCTCAAGAGAGCTCCCTACTTCTATTGTTCGGCGGCGTCCGGTGCCGTGTCTTTTGCAGCAGATGCCGCGTCCGTCTTGGCCGGGGTCATTGCGTCACTTGCAGCCGGTGTCGACTTTGCAGCCGACTGGCCTGCGATCTCACGTTCAGAAATTCGCGCCAACATCATGCGCGTGCGCTGGAGCATTCCCGGTGGTGTTCCAAGGTCTGCGATCAGCTTGTCGAAAGCCGCACGGGCCTCTGGCATATTTCCGGCCTGGAATGCTGCCAGCCCCAACAACTCAAGTGCCGTAAAGCGGTAAGCGTTGTTCTCACCAAGCAAATCGTTGAGGCGATTCTTTAAAACCGTAAAGTCAACCTTCCCCACCTGAAGGGCGGCCGCCTGCAACTTCGCGTAATCACGGATTACGGCGTCAGCGGAGTTCGATGCAGCAAGCTGTTCATAACTTTTGAGTGCTTCATCTGTTTTGCCGGTTTTTTGCAGCGCACCTGCCATCTGCAGTTGCGCAAGACCAACATAGCCCGATGGGGCATCAGCGGACAGCGCTTCAAATGACTTCAACGCCTCCTCGGTTTTGCCTTGCTTGGCGAGGATCGCGGCCTCTTCGTAGGTCGCGCCAGCTTTTTCAGCGGCGGCCTGCCGATTGCTCTGCCAAAACAAGAAGCTGGCAAGGGCCAACAAGACGGCTGCAATCGCAGCGACAATGTAAGTGCCATAGGTTTTCCAGATCGCGGTCAACCGCTCGCGTCTGAGTTCTTCTTCGATTTCCTTGCGGAAACTATCGTTTGTATCGGACATCCGGCGTGTCGTTCCTAGCGGTTTCGCGTATTACGCATATTGCTGTGACCGTTACAGATATTGTCGTGCAAGCCGGTCACTAAAATTCATCAAAACACGATCGCGAACTCAGGACTTTTAACGAGACTTCGTGAGCCGAACGATCTGATCTGACGCATATGAATTCTAGACCATCTTTTCAAATGATGACCCAGTCGCTGATCCATTGTCCCCCGTTTGGGCCCCTGAACCAGCCCGCATAGATAGCGAACAGCCACCATAACGCAATGCCTCACCCGCTTTTCATGGGCGTAGCGTGTTAGTGGATCTGCACAAACCGCGCTTAAGGTATCAAGTCGCCGTTTTTTTCGGCTTTTTCGTGGCCTTAGAGGCAGGACGGGGTATGGCAGCCCCGCTTTCCCTATTTTGAGTGCCCATCGCGGTGCTCTGCTTACGCATCGCATAAGTATGCTCCGGGGTCGGAAATTGGCGGGATCTAACGTCTTTTGCGTAACTTTCGATTGCTCGCTCAATGGCAGCCCCTACCGCGCCGAACTCCTTGACGAATTTCGGCACTCTTGGCGACAGACCGAGCATGTCCTCCATCACCAGGATCTGGCCGTCGCAACTCGCGGACGCACCAATCCCGATGGTTGGTATTGGGACTGCTGCTGTTATCCGCTCGGCAAGGGGCGCAGCAAGGGCCTCTAGCACAACGGCAAACGCTCCGGCTGACGAGACCAACTGGGCATCTTCCTCGATGGCTGCCCATTCGTCCTCGGCCCGGCCTTGTGCCTTAAATCCACCGAGCACGTTGATCGACTGGGGCGTCAGACCGATATGGGCCATGACTGGAATTCCACGATCGACGAGATAGCGGATTGTCTCGGCCATCCGCCGCCCGCCCTCTAGTTTCACCGCCCCACAGTCCGTTTCCTTCATGATTCGGGCTGCGTTGCGAAACGCGACCGACGGACTTTCTTCGTAAGTCCCAAATGGCATATCAACAACCACAAGTGCCCGCTTCGCGCCCCGCACAACCGCCCGTCCGTGCATAATCATAAGGTCCAGGGTGACCGGCACCGTCGTCTCAAACCCGTGCATCACCATGCCAAGGCTATCGCCAACCAGCAGAAAATCGCAGTGATTGTCAGCTATAGCAGCCGTATGCGCAGGGTACGACGTTAGCGAGACAATCGGGCGTACGCCCTTCATGTTCGTGATGTCGGGCGCCATCAGGCGACTTTTTTTCGATTGAATGGACATAGTTCTTTGATTGGCTTCGCTATTTTGTGAGACCTGCAGAAAAATACAGCCGGAGATCCTGACCTGGCTGACAGGCGGCCTTGGTGCAACCTGGTGGATAGTCATGTCTGACGTATCTACATTGGCAGGTCCAGTCGGTCTGATGGATGACAAAATGACTGTGCATTAGGCTTTCGCCAAGCCTTGTCTTCTAAAACAGTTGATAAGCGGCCACACAGCCGAAACCATCTTTCCTCATTATTTTTGCGAGTCATTGCAAGGCGCTGAAAAATCTTGATAACTTGGTACCTCTAGAAAAATCCGAGGCAATCGAGTTTTCCGCTACCGAGCTTTCGTGGGTGACAGTCCGTGTTTTCATTCTTCAGCCAACCGTTCGTCAGAAAATCAACGCTTGTCAGCAGGATGGCAAACGTCCGTCAGCTTAGTCTGCTGACAATATGCGCCGCAGTCCTGACCCTGATGCTGGGCCTTCTGCAGGGACCGCTGTCGTCATCGGATGCTCTCGCGCAAAACTACAATGGCTATTCAAACAACTACGGCTATAGCCAACGGTGGCGTTACCGTAAGAACCGCTATCGCAGCCCTCGCCGGGCGCGGACAGAGCGGCGCGCGAAGAGGCGGACGGCTAAGAAGAGGCGCATCAAGCGCGAAAAAGAACAGAAGTACTCCGGTCGCAAGATTGAGGGCCCGGTAACGGCCGTCATATCACTGAAGAAGCAACGCATGGTCATTTATGATGGCAAAGGAGTGGTCGCCAGCACCCGCGTCTCGACAGGGAAAAACGGCCACCGCACGCCAACCGGCGTATTCTCCGTCATTCAAAAGCGCGCCAGACATTTTTCGAACCTCTACGGTGGCGCGCCGATGCCATTCATGCAGCGGATTACGTGGTCAGGCATCGCATTGCATGCCGGTGTCGTTCCAAGCTATCCGGCGTCGCACGGTTGCATTCGTCTGCCCTACAATTTCGCGCGCAAGTTCTGGCGGATGACGAAGATGGGTACGCGCGTTGTCATCACACGTAATGGGGCAACGCCGCGGCCAATTTCACACGCAAAGCTGATTAAACCGCTACCTCCAGGCACGCCACTGGTCGTCCCGCAGCCCAACGCCTCAGGCGAAACACCGGCCGATGCTGCAAGCAACAGCAAAGACCAGGCATCGAAAGTTGTCGAATTCATCGGTGTGCAGTCGGCAAACGCGGCAACAGACTCCGGCGACTTGCGAACTCGCGCAACAGTCGCAGCGGCCCGCAACGACGAAGTGCTGCGCCGCAAGGACATGTTAGCTGGTGCCAAAGATGCGCATGAACAAGCCTCTATCGCTTTGAAAGAAGCCAACCTCACAATTAGGGCGACGACAAAAGAAATCGCAAAAGTAAAAGCCGACCGGCGCCGTCTGATTGTCGATGAGAAGAAGGCAAAGAAACAATTTACCAAGACGGTTGGGAAGCTCAAACGGTTCTTCAAAAAATTTCGCAACGCCAAATCCGAGAAGGCTGTTGAACGGGGAATTGAAAAAGAAGATGCATTGGAAGCCGAGTTGATGCAGTACGAGCGCGATGCCGCCGAGGCAAAGCGCAACGCCGGATTCGCGGCCGATCTCATCGAGAAGAAGAAGGCGCTGTTGGCCGATCAAGTTTCACAACGCAAGAAACTCAAAATTGCTTTCAATGCGATGTCCAAATCTGTGCTGGCTGCAAAGAAAAGTCTGAAAGATGCGAAGCGGACCGTCAAAGAACAAAACTATCCGATTCACATCATGGTCAGCCGCAAGTCTCAGAAGCTTTACGTTCGCCAAGGCCATCGCGACATCATGGAACACGACATCTCGGTCGATTTTCCAGACGCGCCGATTGGCACACACGTCTTCACCGCAGTTAAGTACATCAACGACGAAAGTGATCTGAGCTGGTCTACAGTTACCGCGGCGCGCAAAAGCCTCAAGACATCAAAGAAAAAGAAGAAGAAGAAAAAGCGCGACGAAGAATCCCTCTTTGCCAAAGGCCCGGCTCAAACGCCAGCCAACGCATTGGAGCGCATCGACATCCCACAGGAACTGCGTGACAAGCTTGCCGAATACATCAAGCCTGGATCCTCACTCATCATCTCCGATGAAAAGAAAAGCCACGAGACGGGCCTTGGAACCGATATTATCGTGCTGACTCGCTCCTAAAAACCCAAGCCGAGCGACCGGCTTGGTAGTATCACCCGCGTGTTACAGCCGCCGACGTTCGCTTACCTGTGGCAGCAACCGTTGCAAAACCTACCGACAGCACCGGTTTCGGCGCGCTTGCTCGGACCGGCAATCAAACCGCCACCACTGGCACACCGATCAGCATCTGGTGCGCCCATAAAACAAACGTCACGTATACGAAGAGCCCAACAACCACGACTCCGGCATCATGCAGCCAGGTGCCTGTCTTAACGCCCAATGGCCCCAACGATTGACGCCTCTTCAGTGAGATCAGATCATAGACCGCATAGGCCAAAAAGCTGCCAAACAAGACGATCGATCCCAGATCGCCGTTGGCCAGCAGATGGCCAACCGCCCACAACTTCACGGCAAGCAGCATCGGGTGTTTCACGGCTGTGCGGATATGCGATGGTATCTGGGATGCAACCAACAGGATCATCGCGGGGATCATCAACGCCATAGTGATGTGACGCGCCCAAACAGGCGGGTCCCAAATTTGCGGGTTCTTTCCAGGGTGGATCTGCAGCTTGTGATAGCCATAAACAATGATTGCAAAGGCGATCAGCGACACAACGCTGAAGCCAATCTTGTACGCGCCGCCGCCAAACCGTTTGATGAGCCCTGCTCGCAGCTCTACATTTGTCGGCAGAAGATGCAGTCCAAGAAACAGGACCAATCCGAGCACTAAAACAACCATCTGACTTCCCCCGCGACATGCATGCCGCCTTGAATAGGTGATTCAAGAGTTGCGCGTATGCATACGCGCCGAGCCATCAAAACGCGATTGATAACACCGTGGCAAGCAGGCTTTGCGTATTTTTGAGCTTCGTTCAGGCGGAGCACGTTACTTTGACAGGGTGTGCCTGTTTAGCAACGTGGTCACGGAGATACACGTCAACTTGTAAGAAGTGACCCGTGGATATCTTGTGGACGACCGAGTAACAACTTAGCCTCACATTATGCGCATCTCGGGGGCCTGAGCATGCGCAAGGGCACGTGGGGACTACGCTAAATAACAATAAGACACGGTGGCGTGCTCTGAAATTTTAGTGAGGTGTCTGTTGTCGTTGGAAGCTTTCGTGCTTCCAACTCAACCTGACAGACACAGGGGAGTTTGCGTACTGGACAAGATCGGCGGCGGTTTTGTTCGGGGGAGATATCAACAATGAACACTGCCGCCTGCGCGCAACTATGCGCCGAACGTTTCTTACCGGGTATCCGGATGCAATGCCGCTCCAAGTTCGGAGGGCTTACGTCATGACACCTGAACAAATATTTCACCAAGCTGTCGTTCCGACAAATCCGAAACAACGCGGCTCACTTGCACGTGCGTTGCGTTCAAGCGAAATGGACAGCCGTCTTGGCAGCGATGAGGAGCCAACTTCCGAAAGCGCGAAGCAGGCCAGGTCTTTAATCGAGAAACCATCGCAACGGCCGCATGCAAGAACCAAAATCAATCCCGACAGTTTCTTACCTGATGCCGCCGACGCCGTAGCTGAGACCAAGGCACTTCCATACGCCAGGATCCTAGGTCAGGCGACCGCTGAAACGGAACTGGAAATGGCGGATTGGGATGGCGATGACACGCTGTCGCCAGCTCTGCAGAACCTGCAATGGCTGCAACAGCGTGAGCAACCACATGGTGCGCGAAGCGAAGAAGGCGATCGCCGGTTGGCTGGATCTTTGATGCCTTGGTTGATTGCGATCGTTTTGAGCCTCGTCACAACCGTCGCGGGGTTAACGGCCATAACCGGTCTCCCTGAAGATCTCAAAACCCTCGGCATAATGCCGATGATTGCGGCAACTACGACGTCGCCAGAACTGACAACACCACGAACACGCCCAACCGTTCTTCCTCAACTCGCCTCCAAACTCCAGGGACGGCTGCAGCCTACAAACCAGAACGTTGCAAAAGTGCTAGGCGTCCAACCCCGGCCAGTATTCGGCCATTCGGCAACGTCAATTCTGCAAACAAACGATACGGCTAAATTGCCGTACGCCGGGTCGCCGATCCCGCTGTCGCGTACGTCCTTCAAGGTGTCGAGCCGTTACTAAGTTTGAAGTCATCTGTATGGGGTTTTGGTTACATACGAAGATCGTCACGGCGCACCTCATAAAGCATGAGTGCCGTGGCGACCGCCAGATTGAGTGAATCCAGCTTTCCCGCCATCGGGATGAGTAGCCGTTTGTTGCAAGCCTCAGTCATCGCATCCGACAAGCCGGGGCCTTCGCTGCCCATCATGACTATGGCCGGACGTTTAAGTTTTACATCGCGAAAATCCTCGCTGCCGTGCAGATGAAGTCCGGCTACGTCTCCCGGCCAATCACGTCGCCAGTTCAAGAATTCTTCACTCGAAATCTTGATCAATGGAACTGCGAACAAAGATCCCATTGTCGCGCGCACGCATTCACGCTGGAACGGATCGCAGCAATTATCGACTAACACGATGCCTTTGATACCGGCCGCATCGCAGGTCCGGATTATGGTGCCAAGATTGCCGGGGTCGCGCACTTCTTCCAACACCAGCCAGACATCATCATCGCCAACGTCCGCCGCACCCGGCAGTGTCGTCCACTGTTGGCGAAACACACCAATTACACTTTGCGGGTTATCTTTGCCCGTCAGCTTTGCCAAAATCGCCTGGTTGACTGTCAAGCATTCAACCCCGATGTCGATAGCCCAGTCGATATAGGCCGCCGTAGCTCTTGGCGTGTCATCGGAGGCCAAGAACAACAGCGTCTTTGGATGGTGACCAGCATCGCGAGCGGCCATCAACAACGACGCGCCTTCAGCAACAAACTGTCCGCTCTCACGACGGGTCTTGCGCATCTCAAGCGCGCGCACAGCTTTGACACGGGCGTTCGTCAGGCTTGTAATGGCTTTGGCTATTGCCCGCATCTGATCAATCCGTCGTCATTCCTGAAAACCATCTGGCAAAAAGCGATGTCGGGACCAGACGCCCGCCCTCGCGTTCTTCAATCGCCAATTCGCCGAAGTCGAGGTTGCCGCCACGCCCTTCGAGTGCTTCGTTGACGAGCTGGGCAAACGCGATCGTCGATGCGCGAATAGCATAGACCGTCATCACGAGGGCAGCCGGGTCCTCTGCCAGCAACGCGCGGCAGTCCGTTAACATCGGTCCTATGCTGTCGAAAAGGTCCCAGGTTTCGTTGTTGGGACCGCGGCCAAACTTTGGCGGGTCAACGAGAATGATGTCGTATTGGCGACCGCGTCGCACTTCGCGGCCTGTAAACTTCTTTGCGTCATCCAAGATCCATCGCACCTTGGTGCCCTGCAACGATGACGCCGCCTGGTTTTCCTTCGCCCACGTCACGGCTTTCTTTGAGGCATCAACGTGCGTAACTTCCGCACCTGCTGCGGCAGCAATCAGCGATGCAGCACCAGTATATGCAAACAAGTTGAGCACGCGAACCGGCTCAGACTTTTTCGCCTTGATGTCTTTGATGCGCCGGACCATCCAGTCCCAGTGCGGCATCTGCTCGGGAAAGAGACCAAGGTGGCGGAAACTTGCCAGGCGGCAAAGCATTGTTGCAGGCCCGACCGGCACCGGCCATTGCTCGGGCACATCGCGCAGCAAGCGCCACTTGCCCTTCTCTTCATCATCATTGCTGGCGAACACCGCATGCGCGTTGTCCCAGCGCTGATCTGATGTCGCCCGTTGCCACAACGCCTGTGGTTCCGGCCGGTCAACAACGATGTCTCCGAAACGCTCAAGCTTACGACCCACACCACTGTCGATCAGTTCGTAGCCAGCAAAGCCGTCGGTGGTGATCAAAGACACCTGTGGGTTGGTGAGGCGCGCCACGCTAGTCCAGATCCTCAATTACGACGCTGGCACTGCCGTCAATCCGGTGTGCAAGAGCCGCTTCGATAAACGGATCGATATCGCCATCGAGAACCGCATTTGGATTGCCCGACTGCACGCCTGTGCGCATGTCTTTCACCATCTGATATGGCTGCATCACATACGAGCGGATCTGATGTCCCCAGCCAATCTCTGTTTTGGAAGCCGCTTCCGCGTTGGCCTTTTCTTCACGCTTTCTCAGCTCGTCGTCGTACATCTTCGACTTCAACATTGCCCAGGCAATCGCCCGGTTCTTAATCTGGCTGCGTTCCTGCTGGCTCGCCGCAACAATGCCGGTTGGCAAGTGCGTAATGCGCACGGCACTGTCAGTTGTATTAACATGCTGCCCACCAGCACCCGACGCGCGGTAAGTATCAATACGGCATTCGCTTTCGTTGATCTCAATCTCGATCTTGTCGTCGATGACCGGATAAACCGACACGCTGGCAAAACTCGTGTGCCTCTTGGCGTTGGAGTCAAAAGGAGAAAT
>JAJFHI010000301.1 GCA_021775715.1 Hyphomicrobiaceae bacterium
ATGACAAGATGTGTGGTGGCTTTTGATGTTCCCAATACTGTAGCCGTGATTGTATCCAAGCCCTGGTCTGTGAACCCGACCGCACCGAGATCGATGGCGGTCATGTCAGCGAGCGAAACACGCGCCGCTCCCAAGACGCCACTCAACGTTATGAAAGCGGTGATGCCGAGCACAACGAGTGTCAGGCCTGCGCGCAAGTCCCCCGTACCCGCCCGCACGAGATTGCGGCTGGCGCATCCCCCGGCCAACACCAAGCCTGCACCAAACAACCCACCGCCAGCGAGATGGCCGAACCAATTGAGCCGTGTCGCGCGGTAGAGGCTCGTATCAAGGTCGACCAAGCCAACGGCTTGCAGCCATGTTGTGCCAGCGAGCGCCGTTGCACCGGCCAGCACCCAGGCGCGAAACCGTCGGCTGTCGCCGAAGGTCACGGCGTCCGAGATGCCGCCCATGGCGCAGAAATTGGTGCGATCCAGGAGAATGCCGAACACAAGGCCGATCAGTGCGCCGGCGAGTGTTATCCCTTGTGCTGGTGCGGCCATCAGGGCGTCTTGCAAGGTGGATATTGGCAGGGGTCAGTCCTATTTCGTCTTTCAGTCGTCAGCGATCGTACCTGAGACGCCTTACAAAGTCGCCGTTTCACTTGATTTCGTGGCTGTCAATTCCCTGAGGAAAGGATGTCGAGAGCAAAGCCCTTTACGATTGGGGTCTGTGGCCTTATTTCAGGCTTTCGACGATGGTCCGGATGGCGCGAGATTCGTTGTTTCTCCGTTATCTCTTGAAGCAGCCCCATCCTGGGGTCTTGGAGGTCCAACAAGTTGCAGACATTTGCCACGGCAGCAGACCTGATTGCTGCACGAAAACCAGAGCACCCCGTGCGCGGGCTACGCCCACATGCGTCCGGACGTGCCGCGCGCTGGTTCCTCGACCGATTTGATGGCGATGTCGCCTATGCCTATAAGGCCAACAGTTCCGTCTTTTTGATCGGCGCGCTGTATGGCGCCGGTATCCGTCATTTCGATGTTGCCTCGCTGCCCGAAATCGAAGATGCCGCCACCATTCCCGACGCCGAACTCCACTTCATGCATCCGGTGAAATCTCGCAGTGCCATTCGCCGCGCCTACGCGCTGGGTGTACGCAGCTTCTCGCTCGACAGCGAAGATGAACTCGACAAAACCATTGCTGAGACGACATTCGAGGGCAAAGAGGCCAAAGACCTAAAATTGTTTGTGCGCCTGACCGTGCCCTCGATCAACAGCCGTATTCCGCTGGAGCACAAGTTCGGTATCACTGGCAAACCTGCGACAGACCTTCTGCGCAAATGCCGCCTCATTGCCTCCGAACTTGGGATCACGTTTCACGTTGGCTCCCAGACGTCGACACCCGAAGCCTTCGTTGTGGCTCTTGATGAAGTGCAAAAGCTGATCGTCAACGCCGGTGTCGTGATCGATCGCCTCGATATTGGCGGTGGGTTTCCGTCGCGGTATGGCGATGAGGAGCCGTCATCGATGGACGCCTTCATGGACACGATAGATCAATGCATCGAAAAACTTCCGGTTCCTGAAAATGTCCGGCTGATGTGTGAGCCAGGACGCGCACTGGTCTCGGAAGCTGAAAGTCTAATCGTGCGTGTTGATGCGCGGCGTGATGGCGGGCTTTACATCAACGACGGCGCCTACGGTATGCTGTTCGATGCCGCCCACCTAGGGTTCGTCTTTCCAACGCGTCTGGTATCGCGCCCAGTTCCACCTGGAACACCCACCAAGGAATTCGAATTTTGGGGCCCGACATGTGACTCCATCGACCAGATGAAAGGGCCGTTCTTGTTGCCTGACATAGTCGACGAGGGTGACTACATCGAGATCGGCAACGTCGGCGCTTATGGCCGTGCGATCGCCGGACACTTCAATGGGTACGGCCAATATGACGAGGTTATTCTCCTCGATGAGCCGATGCTATCGATGTACGACGCCGATGGCGACAAAGTGGTTGTCGACAGCGGTCAAAGCTGAGTTCTGAAATTTAATCTCGCCGCCTGGTGGGTCAGGCCCCTCAAGTTGTCAGTCAGTTGGTCAACAATTCGTGCTTTGCAATTGATCGGTTGCAACGGTTTGGTCTTCGGCAGTCTTTCACGTCTTCCGCAGGCCCACGACATATCATGATCACACTTTTGCTCGTTGCTCTCACTCTGTTCGTCGCCTATGCGAATGGCGCGAATGATAATTTCAAGGGCGTTGCGACTCTCTACGGCAGCAACACAGCCACATTTAAAACTGCTTTGGCGATCGGCACTGTTGCAACTTTTGCCGGTTGCATTAGTTCGGTGTTCTTGGCTGAGGCACTTGTCAAAGCCTTTTCGGGCAAAGGCCTTGTTCCGGACGCTGTGTCTCAATCGCCAAACTTTTTGATGGCGGTTGCGGCCGGCGCCGCTTCGACCGTGTTTGCTGCGACTCTATTTGGAATTCCCATCTCAACAACGCATGCGCTGACGGGTGCGCTGGTTGGCGCGGGCTACGCAACGATCGGATCAGATCTCAATGTTTCGGTGTTGGGGGCAGTATATTTTTTGCCATTGCTTCTCAGCCCGCTGATCTCGGTGTTTTTGACGATCCCGCTTTACAAACTTGCGCATCGTTTCAAGGAACGTCTCGGCGTCGACAAGCAAACCTGTGTCTGCATCAGTCCAAGCAAGTTCGTGCCCGTGCATGCCTTGGAATTTGACGCAGGTACGGCACGTTATACAATGGCGAATGGTCAGGACCAGACACGGGTCATTGTCGGTACGACGGCAGATTGTGTCGACAAATATAGTGGCCGGATTTTTGGTATTACCGCGCAAGACATTGTCGATGGCGTCCACTATTTCAGTGCTGCAGCAGTGAGTTTTGCACGTGGTCTCAACGACACTCCGAAAATCGTTGGTCTGTTGTTAGTCGTTGAGGCGATGGATCTTCGGGTCGGTATGCTAGCAGTCGCCATTGCGATGGCAGTTGGCGGGTTGACCAACGCACGCAAGGTCGCGGAGACGATGAGCAAGAAAATTGCCAAAATGAATGACGGCCACGCTTTGGTCGCCAACCTGGTTACGGCCTTTATGGTAATTTTTGCAAGTCGCCTTGGCGTTCCCGTCTCAACAACACATGTTTCTGTCGGTGCTATCAGTGGTGTCGGGCTGGTCAATGGGACCGCCGATAAGACTATGATCCGTGGCATTCTTCTGTCTTGGGTCTTAACGTTGCCCATGGCGGCAATAATTGCGGCGATTGTTTGTTGGCTTCAGTAGAGCCAATCTGAACAACGCCAGTGTGAATATTGAGTGGCCGAGGACACGGCGGGCAAAGGTAGCGCGCGCGACCGCGAGCCGTTTGCCAACAGCAGCTGGTCGTAGGCGACGGCCTCTCCAGTTTCCAGCGTTACAACGCGCGCCGCGACGTCAATTCCGGCAGCAACCACAGTTGCTTTTAGCCCGCGCCGACTATGACGATCGGTGCCGTCATGCGGTAGCACCCAGGTGTTTGGCCACAAGGTCGAGCCGGTCTTGTCCAAAGAATATCTCACTATCAATAACGAATGTCGGCGAACCGAAGACACCCGCTGCAATAGCTTCGTCCGTGACGGTTTCGAATAACTGCGTCGAGGTATCGGCGGTAGCCAGCTTAAGGATCTCGTCGGCCTGGTCGGGATAGGTCGCACTCACGATGCGCTTTATCGTGTCGGCGTCGGCGATGTTTTCGTCTTCCGCCCATACTCCTCTCAGCATCGCAAATGATAACGGCCCGGGATCGAGCCCTAGGTGTTTGGCCGACAATACAGCTCGCGATGGAGTTGCCGGCAAGATTGGCCAGTGTTTTGGCGCGACGTTGACGGGCAGTCCACGCAACTGCGCCCATCGCGCGATTTCAATGTCGCGGTACTTGCGGCGCGCCGGTGATTGTTTGGCTGGCGGCGTGGTTTCGGTTGTTGCAAACACACGCAGGATATCCATTGGTTTGTAATTGATCGTCGCATTGGCCGCGTCTGCAATCCGGCGCAATTCTGGCTCTCCGAGGTAGGCAAAGCCCGACATCACGGCGTAATAATAATCAATCGTCGTACTCATCAAAATAGCCCCAGACACGACGTTAGCGCCGCCGTTTGTAATTGCTTTGGTGTTCGGGTCCGACAATTGGGCCGGTCCCGGTTGTTTGTCCAGACACTTTCCAGTGCGCTATGACGCTTTTGCCGGTGTCGCCATGGGAAATGTGAATTAAACGGCATCGAACAGATTCTTCCGCGGCACTTCGTGCGCATTGTTGAGCCATTTTGGTCCAATGCCGACGAAGGCACCAACGAAGCCGCGCGCCGTGCAGTAAAGCCGATGCGGAAGAGCGGTTGGTAGGCGGGAGGAGTTTGTTTTATGCTAACTTCCGGCGAAGACTGCCCGACGCCTAGGGCCACAGCCGGACTCTTGCATCCTCTGCCTCACCTCCATAGATTCGAGCACCATGACGAACTCACAAAACATTCCCTATCTCTCAAAAGATACTCTGGAAGGGTTGGGCATCTCGACGAACGACGTTGTTGAAAGCATAACAAAGCTGATCCACGGCGATGCAAAGGGCACGGTTTGGAGTGCGCCCAAAGCAGTTATTCTGCCACCCGATGGGCGCTACATGATGGCCACCTTAGCAGCGATGGATAGTCCTTCGCTTTTGGCTGTGAAGACGGTCGTACTAAGTCCACGCAATCCCGGCAGGGGGCTACCGCAAATCAATGGATTGGTGACACTGCTCGACAGTGAAACTGGACTGCCGGTTGCCATCTTGGATGGCAATTGGATCACAGCGGTACGCACGGCAGGTTTAAGTGCTGTAGCAGCGAAGCATATGGCAAACAAAAATTCGACTGTTTGTGCCTTCGTCGGTTGTGGTGTGCAAGCGAGGAGCCATTTGACAGCATTTTCCGAAATGTTTCCGCTTCAGAGAATAAAACTCTTCGGACGTGGGCAAAGCAACATAGATGAACTGTGTCGGTTCGCGGACGAGTTGGGTCTATCGTCTGAGGTTTGCAATTCTGGCAAAGATGCCGTTGAGGACGCTGACCTAGTTGTCACTTCCGTGACCTATTCCGCACAACTTGCACCGTTCTTGGATGTAAACTGGCTTAAACTCGGAAGCTTTTCTGCAATCACGGATCTCGGTGCACCTTGGAACAAGGAAAGCTTTTCCGCATTTGATCATATTGCGATTGATAGCCTCGAGCAGGAGGCAGTTCTTCCCAACAAACTCGCAGCGCCTGAATTCGTGGAAGGCGATTTGTCTGGACTCGTCTTAGGGAAATTTGCAGGTCGTAACGAAAATGATGAGCGCACTGCTTTTATTTTCCGCGGCCACGCCCTTGGCGACCTGGCCTTGGCTGTCCTAGCCTTCAAGAGATTCGAAGCATTGTGACCGGTTCATTAGGTCCGCGAATAACTCAAAGGGGTAAATCGATGTTTGACCCTGCAAGCTTCTAACTTGCAACTTCATACGCGGTCATGGGAGGGTCATCATCGAACCGATTTCGGCTCGACCTGTTTTCAGCCCAGCGTTGTCACGCCTCATGTTCTATCGATGGTGTTTTTTTCTATTGGGCGTACTTGCGTGGCCCCCGTTGGCGTTCAGCAAAGTTGTCCGGGTCGAAATTGATAGCCGACAATCGGTCCTCGCGGGGAAGACGTTTGGCTCCTCCGGCTCATATGAAGTTCTCCGCGGCCGGCTCTACTTCTCGTTCGACCCCGCCAACAACCGGAATGCTCAGATCGTCGATTTGCAACGCGCTCCACGCAATTCGACCGGCCAAGTCGAGGCATGGACCACGTTCGTCGCCCTTAAGCCAAAATCGCCGAACAAAGGCCGCGGCGTCGCGCTCGTCGAAGTGAGCAATCGGGGTACGAAGTTCTCGCCGCTCTATTTCAACCGTGCCGCGTCACCAAACCTTGACCCCGATAACCCTAATGCATTCGGCGATGCTCTCCTTTTACGTCTTGGGCTGACCGTGATTTGGATTGGCTGGCAGTTTGACGTTCCTGACCAAGCCGACCTATTGCGCCTTCACCTGCCCAGTGCCCGCAAAGTCGACAATTCACCAATCACGGGGCTCGTCCGTAGCGACTGGACCGTGGATTGGCCGGTTACATCATTGTCGCTGGCCCATCGCAACCATCGTGCTTATCCTGTCGCAAACCCGATGGATATAGCGAACGTTCTTACCGTGCGGGATGGGCGCGAGGCACCGCGTCAGACAATTTCACGTGACCGTTGGGCTTTCGCTCGGAGCAAGGACGGACGTCGTGTTCCTGACACCACGCATATCGTTCTCGATGGTGGGTTCAGGGCGGGAAAAATCTATGAACTCGTCTATCGGGTCAAAGATCCTGCAATTGTGGGTCTTGGGCTCGCGGCTATCCGCGACGTTATTAGCTACGCCAAGTTCGACAAAACCAGCCTCTTCCCGGCAAAGCTCGGACTGGCGGCCGGTGTCTCTCAGACGGGCCGGTTTCTGCGGCACTTCCTCTACCAAGGGTTCAACACTGACGAGCAAGGTCGCCGTGCATACGACGGCTTGATGGTCATTACCGCTGGTGCCGGGCGCGGAAGCTTCAACCATCGCTTCGCCCAACCCTCCCGCGACGCACATCGCTATTCTACATTTTTTTATCCGACGGACTTATTTCCCTTCACTGGCGCGACGCAGTTCGATCCACTCCAAGGAACGCGTGATGGTCTACTCGCTCATCTCGACGCAGCCAATCACGCGCCGAAAATATTCTATATCAACACGGGATATGAGTACTGGGGCAGGGCGGCTTCTCTCATCCATACGACGGTAGATGGCAAAGCCGACATCACCCCGTTGCCGCACGAACGCATCTATCATCTGGCTAGCGCGCAGCATTACGTCGGGGGCTTTCCCTTAAGAAGCGACCGTGTCGGAAACGCACCTGTATATCGAGGCAACCCGCTCGATTTCAGTGGAAACTATCGCGCGCTGCTCGTTCGACTGCTGGAATGGGTCAAGGATCGCAAGGCGCCTCCGTCAAGCAAATATCCTTCGATTAGCGACGCGACGTTGGTGCAGCCACGTAACGTCACATTTCCAAATATCCCAGGCGTTGTATTTCCTAAAACGATCCATGTCGCTTATCGCGCCGACTACGAACCACGCTGGTCTCAGGGCATAGCCCACGTTCAACCGCCGCGGCTGGGCCCCGCGTTTCCATCACTCGTTGCGCAGGTCGACAACCTCGGCAATGAGCGGGGCGGTGTGCGAAACGTTGAGTTAACAGTTCCGTTGGCAACCTACACACCGTGGAATCTACGCGGCGGCCATCTTGGCAATCCAATGGAACTGTCGGACTTTGTCGGAACGACGATACCGCTGCCTCTTACTGAGGCCGAAGGGACAGCACTAGGCGACCCTCGACCTGCTATCGAAACTCTGTACCCCAACCGCCAAGCCTACCTGATGCAGGTGCGCGGAGAACTTGATGATCTCATTCGCTCTGGTTTTTTTCTGGCCGACGATTTTGACTATGCGCTGCGGCGTTCAGCATATAACTGGGACTGGGTGCATGACTTGGACCGTTAGGAATGTTCGGTGCATAACAGAGCACTGTTTGAGTTGATCTCGGTTGCTTGCGCGCAAAAAAATGCGACAGTCAAAATACAATCGACAGGTCTAGAAAGAGAATATTGGAGTTGAATAAATGATACGACGTGTCCGAAAAAATCTTACCTTCACTTTGTTTCTCGGCCTATCGCTTGTTACGTACTTATCCTCTTTGTCGCCAGTATATGCTTTCAACGAAACTGAGCTCAGAACAAATGACTACTATATTAGTCATCAAAGCAATGACCCCTTTTATTCGAAGCACGGTATTGATCCAAGTGTTCTGATTCATGTCCGCGAGGTTGTTCTCAGTGGCCGGGAGCGGACCGTCGGTCAGGATAGCAAGGTGTTAGTCCTGGTTCATGGCTCAACGTTTCCGGGGTCTGTCGCCTTTGACGTTGACGTCGGAAATGCTTCCCTAATGCGATACCTCGCACGATCAGGTTGGGATACATTTGCGCTGGATCTCGAAGGCTATGGCGGTTCAACACGCCCGACAAGCATGGATGCCCCGAGCGCCTTTCCAAACGACGAGGCCCCTGGACGTACCGATGTTACGGTCGAAAATTTATCACGAGTGGTCGACTTTGTCCGGGAGCTACGTGGCGTTGACAAAGTGCATCTCTTGGGCTGGTCGTTTGGTGCAACTCTCGAAACGCCGTTGTACACCATCCAACATTCCGACAAGGTCGCGAAGCTCGTTCTTTTCGGCGCCAATTACCAGGGGTGGGGCAGAAGCAAAGAGGAAGTCGCAAAACGGGTCGACAGCTATAACAATGCAAAATACGTATTGGGCAATCCCGCTTCAATTGAACGTTGGGCCGGCCTTGGAACAAAGTCGGAGTTTGTTGAGCCGCGCATTTTTGACGCCTACAGAAAAGCCCATCGCGCTTCAGATCCAAAGTCTGGCGAGCTTGCAGGTACGGTAAGGGCGCCGAGAGGCCGACACGTTGATCTCGAACTGAAGGAACCACACTTCGAAGCCGCCAAGATCACTGTTCCAACGCTCGTTATTCGTGGTGAATTCGACACATTTGCCAAACGCGATGACAATAAAGCGCTTTTTGACTCTCTTGGTGGAGAAAGAAATGAGTTTGTTGAAATCCCCGGTGCCGGTCATTTTCTGCACTTTGAGAAAACGAACTCGCAGTTCTATTCAGCACTTCTAGAGTTTCTAAATCGCAAGCAACAATAAGTGCCGTCGGTGTAACGGATGACGTTGGTCGCCTGTGGTGACACACCCAATCTTCCATATCAAACCGCGCCTCGATCGCACCAGCTGCATGTTTGTTGGAGGCCATTCTCCCGTCCGCTCGGACGACCAAATCCATCAGGATGTCAAAGGTTGCTTTTGAGCTGCTTTTGACTGTGGAGTTAAATCGCAAAAAACGGCCGACGACATCAACAGTTCGAAAGGGTGCCTTGCATTATGGCCATACGCAGCCGCCGACGTGTCATACTTGTTTTGTTGCTGCTAATGGCGTTCACCGCATGCGCGACGCAGATGCAATCGCTGGTAGCAGCCGAAAGAACTCGGCAGCAGGATCTCTCGCGCCTACCCTATCATCCGGTCGTCTATCACCTCGATCTCTCCATCCTCGCGTATCAACTTTATGGTCAAACACTCGTTTGGCCTTTCGATCCCTACTACGAGGAGTTGGAAAATCGAAAAGACCGTCGCGCCCAGTTTATGAATAAGGTCCGTGGCTGGGCGAAAGCCAAAGGCGCAGAACAGTTAGATGTTGGCGCGGGGCTCAGTAGTTACCGCGGGCCCGGTGTCCTCGGGGGGTTCGACGACAATCCGAGCCACGATCCGATCGTGTACCGATATGACCGTGTTTACCCGTGGAGCCGAACCATCACCCATGGACACGGGAGGTGGACCGAGTACATGACGCCGGGTGAAATCACCGGGCAGATTCGCGATGTGCACGTCTGCTTTCGCGCGACCGGACAACCTGAGGGAACGGTTGTCATGAAACAGGTGAGGTCCAAAAGCGATGCCTATGCGCCCGGTGCACGCGACATACTACTGGCGTTTGAAGGAGGGACTGGGGATAAGGGAGAGGCAGGACAACCAGCATCTCAAAGCCTCATGGGTTTCGTACTCCTTCGACATTGGGTTGGTCGCAAGGACTATGACATGCACATCGTTTTTCGGGGCAGCCGGAGCGGATCTGCTGAAAGGGCGATTTGGCAGTCATTCAGCGATAGCAACGCTCGCGGCAACCCGGATTGGATCACCGACTTAGGTTACGACTTCGTTGGCCCGAAGATGGGAGCGCAACCTGTCACGACGACAGGCCGCGTCTCCAGGGGTTTCGCCCAGAGTATGAAATCCATTCTCCCCCAACTCTTCCACTGTCTGAACGAGGCAACTCGCCTTGTACCCCTCGAACGCCCCAAGCGCATCTATGTCACAGGTCATAGTCTTGGGGGCGCACTGGCTCAGCATTTCGTCAGTGCGGTGCTTCTTGGAAATCGCTACGGACCCAAAGGTGCCGGTAAGGCAATGCCTACCAAGCTGCGGAGCTGGCCATGGAGGCAGATGAAGCTGATCACTTACAGCGCACCGAGAGCCGGCGGTGCTCTTTGGGCCAAGACGCTGACCGCGCGCGGACTTGAGTCCGAATTCTTCTCGACGGTCATCGACCCAATCGATCGCAAAGCGCTTACCTTGAAAGATCCGAGGATCTTGCGGCGGCTGTTCAACCAACGTCGACCCGTGGGCTACAGAGTCCTAATCTCCACGGATCCGATGACAACAGGCAAGGTTGCCGGTGGAAAGCACGTCGGCAAGACCCTTTACGTCAATCGGCCAAGCGCCTTTCCTTCAATCGAGATGCCGGACGTTAAAGCCCACGAACCGAAAAATGTCCGCGAATATATGCTTGAGAGTTTAGCTGATTCAAAGATCCCTCCGATCGCTTGGCGCTACCGGACGGCGAACGACATGAATCTCACGCATGACGCCGCGGGGCGCGCTAGCGTTGAGGAGTTCGTGGAGCTCGGGAATGCAACCAAAAGGTACTATCGCAGTAATGATGTGTGGTTCGACAGTGCTGCTTTCGCACAGGACTTCGAACTCTTCAAAAGACTTCTTGAGGCTGACTAAACTCGGTGGAAGCGTGCCCCTGGCCAATCGAAAATGCTGGCGCGCGCAGACCGGTCAGCAATTGGGCCGCGCTGGCACAGACTTATGCATCGTTATCACCTGTAGTCCGATCAACAGCCAGCAGATGCCTGTTTGCAGAGGCAATCACGACGATCACAGCGGCAACAAGCAAAACACCACCGACACTGATCTGATCGGCGCCGGCGCCCAACATTCGTGACAACGCATCGACGATTTCATCAAACTTGAGAAAGGCGACGGCACTGCCGACGATACCGGCAACCTGGCCGACCTTTTTCACTGTCGCGGGAAAAGAACGAAAGAAGAAGAACAGGAGCGTCAAGCTCCACAAACCGAACAACACAGTAAACATCGGTGCAATAGTTCGGAAAGTGCTGCTCGTGACGTTTCCGTAAAGGAGGTCAGCCGACTGCAAGAAGGAATGATTGAGTAGTGGCCAGAACAACATCAAGATAGCGCCAGCAAGCACGCGTGTTTCTACAGCGCCGCGCACGTCGGTATATTCCGGTCGATCTAGCCATTTACCACGGCGAGCCAGCGATATACCAAGCCCGAATATCAGCAGTAAAAAGAAAACATGAAACGGCAACAGGTCGCGGTACCACTTGCGCGTATTAGAAAATCCGTCCTGCTCATCATAGGCCGTTTCCAGTGCTTTTTTGAAGACCTGTTGCGCCGCGCAGCAGTTCTTGGCTGTCTGCATTTGGTTATTGACGAAACAGTAATACTGCTCGTTTTCCGACGCTGGCGTCGCAATGAGTTTGTTGGGGCGACAATTCCTGACGAAAACGGACATACTGTTCTGTTCGCGAGAAACGGTGCGCATGTTCTTCAGTGCTTGAAGAAATGGTACCCGCGCGCAGCTACCGGGTGCACCTGGAATTAGTAAACCGGCTTCGTCCCGTCCGGGAGTGGAAATCTCACAGCTCTCGCCTGGATCGCTCTTGAGAGTTTCTGGCGTCAGATCCCAGAGCGCGTTGGTTTGACCAAGCATAAGTTGAGCCACAAACGGCGCCGACGCTACGAGGACTAAAAGCGCAATCGTGATAATCCACTTACCGCCAATGACATGGCGCCAGTAGATATCGAACAGGACGCGTGCAGGGAGGTAGAAGGCAAACAGTGCCAGCACGCCAAACAAGGGAAAAAATAAGAAAAGCTGGCTATCGAAGGCGGCTATCGCGAACCATCCAGTGTCTTCATATTCATAGGCCAACACCGCGCTTAGGCCAATGAAGGCAGCGGCCAGGACAGCAAATACAGCTCCGACAAATAGACGAATGGCGATGTTAATGACGAACGTCCCCCTGCACTTAAAAAGTCCGCTATCGAAGCTTCTTCCGTAATCAACGGATACTAGTATAGCGAATAAAATCGCTACAAAGAAGCACCGGGTCATTCACGTCGACTGTTGTACGGCTGTCGCGGCTTTAGCCCAAGAGCGGTCGCGCAATGCACGCTATAGGCAACCCAGTGTCTGGCACGGGCAACCGCATCGCTGACGGCGGCCCATAAATCCACCAATACTTTGATCAAAAATGGTGGGCAGTACTGGGATTGAACCAGTGACCCCTCGCGTGTGAACCGAGTGCTCTACCGCTGAGCTAACCGCCCGTTATACGGTGTTGTGTGTCGACGTGATCGTCGCGCGAATTTTGCCGGAAACATGAGATTGTCGGCCGTTGTGCGAGTCCCGTCGTGGGTTTGTCAATTGCCGCCGCGATCAATTGCATACTCTCGCGACGACGCCAGTTATGGCATTAACTTGAAGCTCTCGGCCATCTTGCGGAATTCAGGTTTCAACGCGCTTGCCTTTGTGTCGGGCGCGATACCGATCATGCGAAAATAGCCGCCACTGTTTCCAACAAGCAAGGTCTGTACAAGCAGCGTCGGCCTGGCTGTGTCCTCATCAAGTGCCGTCGCTTCGACCTCTATACCTTTGAGGTCTGATATCATCACGGCGCGAGAGGCCTGGATTTTCATGTCGGTGTAACCGTTGAGGCTTGCCAACAGCTTTTTAGATAGAGCCGTTGGGTCGCCGATCTGGCGTTTGTCGATAGATGGCGCGACAATAAATGTTGACCGGATTTGCCCCGATTTTTCCGGCGTTACGCGTCCGTCTGGCGTGTAGATTTTTGAAGTGCCAACGAATGTTCCCGCTTCCTTAAACGGTCCGAGATAACCCAGTTCATAAATGTTTTTGATTTCGCTTGTGGCAACGGTTTTCGCTGATGCCAGAACCGCTTCAATCTCAGACGGCTTGATCTCACCCGATGTAATTGCTGCTTCAGGAACATTGACGGAAATCAAAATGGTTTGGTCGGCTGTTGGAAATAGCACGAAAAATTTGGCATACGTCCCGGCGGCAGCCGTTTGTTTGGCGCGCATGTAGGCGTAATCACCCGTGCGCTTTAGTGTACCGGCCTGAACGTTAGTAATCCCGCGCGTGCCGAGGCTCTCGGCTGTGAAACCTGCTTTCATTTTGTCGTAAGCGTCGCGTTGCACTTCAAGCACGACGAATGACACCCCGTTGCTATCGTTTTGGAAGCCGGCGAAGAGATTTGAGGGCCGGTACGATTCGGGAAGGTCTAGAACGACCCGACTGTTGGGCGCCTGCTGTGTCTTGGCCAGGGCTGACGTTGACAAGACCGCGGCGCTCGCAAGGCTGAAAGCGATCAGGAGTTGCGCGACATGCAAATTCAAGCGAGATTTATTGTCCGTGAGCACTGATAGTTTTTTGAATGCGTTAAGCACTGCGGTGAACCTTCCCGATGGGGTCTTTAAGCTGGACCCACTGGTCACACGCAAATGCGGACGGCGCATGGCAGGTTGGGGGACGTCGATGAAAACCAGTCGGCACCGCAGCAGCACCGGCCGCGTTTTCACGCCAACATGTGGCAGCGGACCGCAGGTGCTGCCAGGAAACTCTTAGACCTGTTCACGCCGTGTTCTTGATGACGAATGTATAAACTCCGTCGGCTTCGCTCTGCGACATCAATTTGTATCCCGTCGCTTTGCAGAAGGCTGCAAAGTCGTCGACGGCGCCAGGATCTGTCGTCAGGACTTCCAATGTCCCGTTTTGCGGCACGTCTTTCATCGCTTTTTTGGCTTTGAGAATCGGAAGTGGGCAGTTCAGCCCTTTGGTGTCGAGTGTCATGTCGGCCATCTGCAGCTCTCTCCTGTCATCCTACACCTATGCTTTTTCAGGTGATTTTGTTGTTGACTGCAAGGTGTACGGCAATGCGGCGAGGCGCTCAACAGACACGACACCGTGACTTTCTTGCCGTGTGTCTTGCGTGGCGACGCCGGTCGGGGCAACGTCTGCTCGCAACATGCTTGATTCCTGGGCATTATATTGGTGATTTGCAACGACGGACTGGTATTGGACTGGTCCCGAGCGCTGAATTTTTTTTCAAGGTAACGACCGCGAGGTCGACAGCACCCAGAGTGCTTGAATTTTTTGGTTGGGGGAGGTCTGAGGTTGAGCGAGACGGCGCCACGGCGGTCCTTCCGGTTCTCATTCGGTATCGAAAAGCTCGGTCTGGTGGCGCTCAAGGCGCCGCTCTTGACAGCTGGGCTGGCGTTTTTGCTGACTTGCCTTGCTGTGGTCGGTGTCCTGCGGCTCCAGGTTGACGACAGCCTGTCTGAGCTGTTTCGGGCTGACACCAAGGAATTTCGTCAATACGAAGAGATTGACCGGCGCTTTCCATCAAGTGAATACGATGTGTTGGTTGTCGTTGAAGGCGACAACCTCCTAAAGCGGGATCAGCTTGAAGCATTCGGCAATCTTGCTATCGAACTCAACCTCAAT